>JASFKY010000001.1:0-48943 GCA_050118395.1 Myxococcales bacterium
CAGATGACGGATGCGGAGATCGTGGCCCAGGTGCTGCTCGGTAGGCGCGAGCTCGAACCCGAGCAGCGAATTCGCAACGTGGTTTTCATGGGGATGGGCGAACCGCTTCACAACTACGAGGCGGTGGCGCGCACGCTGGTTCTGTTGACGCATCCGCAAGGTTTGGATCTGTCCAAGCGACGCGTCACCGTGTCGACGAGCGGGCTGGTGCGCCAAATCGATCGACTGGGTGAGGATTTCGGAGGCCAAGTGCAGCTCGCGATTTCTCTTCATGCCGTCCGGGATGCCGACCGCAGTCAGATTATGCCGGTGAACCGCAAGCATGGGCTCCAACAGCTCACCAATGCATTGCGGCGCTACCCGCTTTCGAAGCGACAGCGCATCACGATCGAATACACGCTGATTCAGGGTGTCAACGACTCAGTCCAAGACGCGATCGAGATGACCGAGCTGCTTCGGGGAATTCCCGTGAAGATCAACCTGATTCCGATGAATCCAATTTCGGGATCCGACCTGCGCGCGCCACAAGACAGTCACGTCACGCGTTTCCAAGACGAGCTCAGCCGACGTGGTTTCTCGGTGTTCATCCGAAAGACCCGAGGAGACGACGTGGCGGCTGCATGCGGGCAGCTCGCCTTTCATGGCGAATCACGCCGCACGGCAGGTCACGCTCGGGGCGCGTGATCTGGAGCAGCGGCGCGCTCGAACGCTCAAAGGCTCTGGCGAGCCTTTAGCGCCTTGACGATGTGAGGGAGCTCTTTGTCGACGTCTTCGGGCGTTTTGATCGGCTGAAAGCGCGCGTCGGGGCCGTGTCGTTCGACGCGCAAAAACGCCGACTCGATGAAAGCCGTCAGCTCGCCGACGAGACGTTCGAACTGGATAGCGGGCCTTCCGTCGACGGTCTTCTTCACCGCGAACCAGGTCAAAGGAAAATCGGTATCGATCGCTTCGGCGTCGAGGACGAACGTGTTGGTATTGAAGACGGGAATGCGCTCCTGATCGAAGCCTTCGGGGAACCGGAACTCCTCGACGATCTGTGGTTTCCCATCGACACGAGCCGGTGCGCCGCCTTTGTCGCCCGGCTCTTTAGGCGCCATCTCCGCGGTGAGGGCAGCACCGGATTGCAGGTGTGCGCCGATGACCGCGGGATCGAGGGTCGCGGTGAGATTGTCGACGTTGGACATCATCAGGGTGCGGCCGCCTCCCTCGCGAAAGCGTTTCAGGATGCCCGAACGCCGCAGCGCGAACGTGAGGTCTCCGTGGCCCGGTGCATGCGGCGATAGAGCCCCCGAATCCTCCCGAAAGAGCTCGCCCTCCGGAGTGAGCCGTAGCGAAATGAACTGCGCAAAGGTCGTGATGGGGCATCTTTCGGTGCTCAGGGAGTCCGCCATTTCTCGAATGATGTCGTCGGTTGCAAAGCTCGTCATGAGATACACGGGAATCGTCGCCCCGGCGCGTTCGGCCACCGAGGCGATGTCCTTGAGCTTCAAATCGAGGAACGACTGCCCGTCGAGCACTTCGACGGCCGCTTTGACGACTCCGCCGAAGCGGGTCGCCATGCCTCCGGCCAAAATGACGGCTGCCACCTCGCCCCGACGCATGGCTTGCTCGCCCCGTTCAGCGAGCGCTTGGCGGGTTTCGCCGCCCAGAGGAGGCAGCGCCCGCAGATCACCCTCATGGGGCGGCTCGACTTCGCCCCGGATTCGGTTTTGCGAAGCTCCAATTCGCCCCTCGATCAAGCGCGTTCTCAGCAAATCGAAGGGAATGTCGTCGAATCCGTACCTTTGAAGAAGCTGCGTCGTCTCTGCGTCTATGTCGTATGAGTCCATTCGAGCTGCCAAAACCCAAGCACTTTCCAGACTCCCTGTCGAGCGGGCCGCGCCTGCTCCCCATTGGGGGGGTGACGGAAGCCGCGGCGGGGCGTAGAGATCAGGGAGGCATCATGAATCGTCCAACTCGCCACGTGGCATGGTTCGTGTCGCTGCTGGCGGCGGCCGTGAGCGCGTCTGCCAGCGCCGACTACGGTGGCGCCGATGGCTATGGCCACAGCGCGCCCTCGGCCATCGACGGCTCGCAAGATGGGTACGTGCCGGACACGCCGGTGGAGGACCCCGACGAGCTCACCAACTACGTGATCATCGAGCCCGAGGACGGCACGACGGAGCAGGTCGACGGCCAAACCGTCATCGTCGTCCAAGAGCCGGAGCCGGTCGCGGTTACTGCCGAGGCGCCACCCGCGCCCAGAGCCGTCGCCGTCGCGCCCTCGATCGTGGCGTGCCCGAACGGAATCTGGGTCGATGGCTATTGGGGCTATGCGAATGGGCAGTATGTGTGGGTCGACGGACACTGCGTGGTGGAGCGCGTGAACTACGTTTTCGTGCAGCCCCGATGGGACTTCTACGCCAACGTGTGGTGGTTCGTTCCCGGCTACTACCGACCATGCGGTGCGTACGTCGGCTTTGGTTATTACCGGCCGTGGCAGTGGTACCCACCTTACTATCATTCGTACTACCGCACGCGCTATCCGGTTCCCGTCTATCGGAACGGTCCCCACCGGCGGACCACGGTGCAGCCGGCGCCGGCTCGCCGCCGGACGTACGTGGCCCCCGCCGCGCGTCCGGGTCGTGTGACGACGACGCGGATCGGTTCCTCTCCGACTCGGTCTGCGACCGTGATTCGTAGGCCGACGGCAAGCCCCATTCGCACGGGGAGCGTTCGTAGTGTGCGTGGATCCCCGAGTCGGACCAGCACCGTGGTGCGCACGCCGGGCCGCAGCGGCGTGGGGCCGGTCGCGGTGGGCCGGCCGGCGGTGCGGCCTTCAGCGAGCCGAACGCCGCCGGTGGTTCGAGCTTCACCCACACGGACGGCGCCCACACGCACGGCTCCCACGGTACGGCCCTCGGTGACACGGACCGGTCCGGTGGTGCGGCCCGCAAACGGGCCGACCCGCACGAACGCCGCTCCGCGGGGGGGAAGCCCCCCAAGTGCCATCGTCACTCAGCCCCGACGAATCAGCCCTGCGCGAACGGGCACGGTGCCGCGCGCGGCGACACCGAGCGCGCGCAGCCGTGGTTGGACGGCTCCGTCCGGCTCCAGCCGTATCGGGACCGTCGGACGCCCCACCGCAGCGCCCTCCAGGGGAAGCAACTTCGGGCGCTCGGGTTCGAGCAGCTGGGGCGGCGGTCGCAGCAGGGGGTTCAGCGGCCCCTCTTCACGCGGTTTTGGCGGGGCTCGGAGCGTGCCCACCGCCCGCGGTCGATGAAGAGCCCCGGGGCTGTCGACTCTTTGCTCTAGCCAAGGCGCAATGCAACGCTACATAAGGGGTAGTTTATCCAGCCCCACCGAGTCGTTGTGCGCCGCCGCTATCGAGAGCCAGTCGTCATTGCCTTCACGCTCGCGTTGATCGCGTCGCTGATGGTCCATCTGCCCGTTTACGAGGTACTCGGCGATCTCGCCGATCGGCTCCGCGCGGCCGCCGAGGAGGCCAGGAAGAACGAACAGTACAAACCCGTCGAGGTCAACTTCGAGGTGGCGCAAGGCGACAAGTCGGAGCGCGCACGCAAGAGCCCCAAGGAGCGTCAAAAGGCGGCGCCACAGGCGCGCCAGAAGGTGGCCCAGGCAGTTCCGGCGCCTGAGCAGCAGGCTCAGCAACGCCAAGAGCGGCCGCAGCAACCGCCCATCGAAGCGCCGCAAGCAGTACAGCAGCACAGCACGAATCCAGATGTCGAGAGGCCGCAGAATGCGCGGTTCATCGCCGAGGAAAACAACCAAGTCGAGGAAGAAACCGTGGCCCGGGTCCGCAACATGGTGCGCGACGACGCGGTGCCTTCCGTCGGGCGACAGCAAAAGCCCTCCGACACGCTCCAAGAGCAGGGCAATTCCAACGAGCAGAACATCGCCGAGATGCGCAACAAGCAAGGGAGCGATGCTCGCAAGGCCACCGAAGCAGAGGCCCAGCGTCAGCGTCCCGACAAGGCGATCAAAGCGGACCCGATCAAAGCAGAGCGTGTCACGAGCCAAGCGCCCGATGGAAGGCGCGCCGATACGTCAGGCGACCGGGCCAGCCAACAGGCCGAGGACATGATCACGATCACCGATCCCGCCGGTACATTCAGCATTCGGCGTCCGAGCGGAGCGAGCCAGGGTGGTGGACAGCGGGCGATGGGACGGGGCCCCGGCGGCCAGATCGCGTGGTCTCAGTTCGAAGCGGCGGTAGGCTCCGACGAGCTCGAGCAGGATCGACGCGCGTACATCGCCGAGCAGAAATCCTCCCAAAGCGGCATCTCCCGCGAAAAGACTTGGAACGAGTTCCGCGCCGCCATCGAAAACTACGTGCCAGGGGTCAAGCCCGGCGCGGCGACGGCGCTCAATGCCGCGGCCTCGCCGTTTGCCGCCTACATTGCGGCCGTCCATCGGCGGATTCACCGAGAGTTCGCCGACAACTTTTTGCGAAGCTTGCCGATCGGGGGCAGCCCTTATCAAGACCCGACCCTGATGACCAAGCTCGAGATCGTGCTCAACCGCGACGGCTCCGTGTATCGCGTGGGTGTGGTCCGATCCAGCGGGTTACTGCCGTTCGACTTCGGGGCGTTCAACTCCGTGCTTCGCGCCCAACCGTATCCACCGGCGCCCTCCTCGATTTTGAGCGGCGATGGTCGCGTGTACTTCCACTGGGGCTTTTGGCGAAACCAGCGTCAGTGCGGCACCTTCAACGCCGAGCCTTACATCCTTCCCAATCCCCGAGGCACACCGGGCCGGCGGAAAGGTCTGACCGACGAGCCCGATTGGGACACCGTCGTTCCGGCCGATGCGCGACCGACCTGGCAGCCCCCGGATCAAGGCTCCAAAGACGATGAGGATCGGCGGCCTTCGAAACGGCCGCCGGCCAAGTCTCCCCCGGCTCGGCCGAAGGAGCAGGAAAAAGACAGGCCCGAGGTGCCTCCGGCGCCTCCCGGCGCCAAGTTGGGATGAGCGGGGACCCGGAGCTGACGAGTCGTGTCGCGGCAGAGGCTGCAAAGGCCGGCTTTGCGCGCTGTGGCGTGGCCCAAGTGCGGGCGCTGAGCGAGGAATCCGCTCATCTCGACACATGGCTCGAGGCCGGCCACCACGGGCAGATGAGCTGGATGGCGACGACCGCGCCGGTACGTAAAGACCCGCAGCATCCCGGCATGCTTCCGGAGGCCCGAAGCGTCGTGGTCATGGCAGCGCCGTATCCCAGACACAGCCCGTATCAAGGCCCCCCGCCTGGGCGCGTCGCAAAATACGCGCTCGGTCGTGATTATCACAACGTCCTCACGAAGAGGGCCCGGCGCGTGGCTCGCATGCTGCAAGGCGAGGGGCACCGGGCGCGAGTTGCAGTCGATTCGAAGCCGGTGTTCGAGCGCGCCTGGGCCGAGCGAGCGGGGGTCGGGTTCGTCGGGAAGAACTGCTGTCTCATCGTCCCCGGAGTTGGGTCGCACACGTTCCTCGCATGCGTGATCACGACGGCCTCGCTCTGCCCGGACGAACCGATTCGTCGGCGCTGCGGGAGCTGTACGCGATGTCTCGATGCATGTCCTACTCGTGCGTTCGTCGAGCCACGCAATCTCGATGCCCGCAAGTGCATTTCGTATCTCACCATCGAGCACCCCGGCGCGATTCCCCTCGAGCACCGGCGCGCGCTGGGGCCGTGGCTCTTTGGGTGCGACGTCTGCCAGGACGTCTGTCCCTACAATCATGGAGCGGGCCTGGCGCAGGGTACCTTGACCGCATTCGAGCCGGCAGAGCGATGGCGGCAAACCAAGGCCACGCGCTTTTTGCAGATGGCGCCGGACGAGTTTGCCGGCTGGGCGGAGGGTTCTCCGCTCAAACGCGCACGCTCCGAAGGTTTGGCTCGCAACGCGGCGTTGGTATTGGGAAATCGGGGCGGCGCGAGCGATTTACCGGCGCTCGAGCAAGCGCGTGATCACCACGGATCTGCCGTGGTGCGGGAAGCGGCGGAGTGGGCCTGCGGCGAGCTCAAACGTCGGTTGGCCGTTTTAGAGTAGCCCAGAGCGCCTCCAAAAGAGGTGTGAGCCCCTCGCCGGTTGCGGAGCTAATCGCGAAGACTTGGAAGCCTTTGGGTTCGAGCGCCTGGTGAACCTTCTCGTAGGCTTCACGTGCTTCCGGCAGATCGCACTTGCTCACGGCAACCACCATCGGCCTTTCCAGCAGACTGGGCTCGAATCGCTCCAGCTCGGCCATCAGGGTCTCGAAGTCCTCGACGGGATCGCGCTCGGGATCGGGGTCCACGCTCACCATGTGCAGAAGCAGTCGCGTTCGCTCCACGTGCTTGAGAAACCGCAGACCGAGCCCTGCGCCCTCCGAGGCCCCCTCGATGATGCCGGGGATGTCGGCGATGACGAAGGTTCGGTCCACTCCGAGCGAGACGACTCCGAGGTTGGGCACCAAGGTCGTGAACGGATAGTCTGCCACTTTGGGACGAGCTCGCGAAACCGTGGCGATGAACGTGCTCTTTCCGACGTTTGGAAAACCGACGATCCCGACGTCGGCCAAGAGCTTGAGGACCAAGCGGATGTTTTTTTTCTCGCCGGGTGTGCCTGGCTGGGCGCGACGCGGGGCGCGATCGTAGGGCGTCGCGAACTTGATGTTGCCACGTCCGCCACGTCCGCCACGGGCGACCACGATCTCGGCTCCATGCTCGCGAAGGTCCGCTAGCAACGCGCCGGTGTCGTCGTCGTACACCTGGGTTCCGACCGGCACCTCGATTCGAACGTCTGCTCCGGCTTTGCCGTATTGATCCTTGCCCCGGCCGTCTTCTCCTCGCTCTGCCCGTACCACTTTGCGGTAACGAAGGTCGAATAGAGTCGAGAACCGGTCATGGGCCACGAAGATGACGTCGCCGCCATGTCCGCCGTCTCCCCCGGCTGGCCCTCCGAGCGGCACGTACTTCTCTCGCCGGAACGCCACGCATCCGTTTCCGCCATCTCCGGCGGCCACCTCGAGCGTCACCTCATCGACGAAGTCCACGCCCGTGCGTACGTCGGCGTGCTGCGGGAAGCAACCGACTCGGTGCTCGAACAAATCGGCAAGATGCGTACACTGCGGTGTGCCCTGGCCTTTGTCCGACCCGCCGAAACCGGCCGAAAACGACATGTTGACCCAAGCTTTGATCTCCAAGGGCTTGGAAACAGTGCAGTTGTCGGACGCTGTCATCATCGCCCCCGAAAATGCCCATGGGCGCTCCGCGTTGCTGGAACAACTCACCGGGCTCGTGCAGGCCGCTCGGCACCTCGGTTTCTCGCACCTGGAAAACGCCCTGGTCGAGGCGGTCGACCGACTCGAGCGAGAGTCGTTTTCCATGGACGCGCTCGATGCGGTTCGGGCGCTGGCGGGACGATATGTCTCGCTTGCGGCGATGCCCGCCGGCTCCGGGACACACATGGTCGGCCTCGCGACCGAAAGGGCTCCGGCGGGTGAGGTCGGCCTTCGAGGAAGGCGCGTGCTCGTCGCCGTGGAACAGGCACCCGTGCGGTGGTCGTACGTGGGTCGGTTGCGGGACGCCGGGGCGCGGGTGATGGAGGCGCGCGACGGAATCGAGGCGCTCGAGCTCGCAAGGAGCGAACCCCTCGATCTGATGATGGCGGACGTCGATTTGCCGAAGCTCGACGGGCTTGGGTTGTGCGCGGCAATCCGACGCGACCGCTCGCTCGATGCGTTGCCCGTGGTCTTGCTGGCCGCGCGCCCGGACGGCGAGCCGCCTCGAGCCATGGCGGAGGCCGGAACGGGTTCGCAAGGCTTGGTCGACGCACTGTTGGAAGTACTTCAGATTCCGGGCGCTCTCGAGGAGGCGCCTCGCCCGCTGGCTCCCGTTGCTCCCGACGAGGCCTCGATGGACGATACGGACCCACAGGAGCGTGAGAACGTTCGCGCGCAGTCCGCGGTAGCCATGCATCAGGAGCCCGCGAATCGCGCACCGAGGCTGGCCTATCCGATTTGGCGCGTCAGCCCCGGTCCCGGCGCCGCCATCGCTGTGACGAGCTCTGGGTTCGACCCCGATCTGCGCATGATCTCTCGGATCGTCGGTGCAGGCTTCATCCTTTTGTTGGCCGGCACCGTCGCCATCCTGCTGCGTGATCAGCGGCTGTCGCCGGCCGAAGGCACTCCTGTGGTGAGCCCGGTCCAGCCCGCGCCGGTGACGGAGACCGAGGGCGTCGTCATCGAAGTGCCAGCGCCGACGCCCGAGCGTCCGGAAGCCATCCCAGGCCTTCATGCGTTTTCCGGCGGGCTCCGTAACGGCATAGACCCGAGCCTCCAAGTCGACGAAGGGCAGGGTGTGCTGGAGCTCGATGGACCGACCGAGGTCACGGTGGACGTCGATGGCGTCGACCACGGTTCGCTGCCGATCGAGCTGGTGCTCGACCCAGGGCGGCACACGGTTCGCTACCACGTCGGTGCCCGGGCCACCGTTCGCTTTTACACGGTGGAGCCCGGTGCAACGCGCACGCTGCGGGTCGTCACCCTACCGGGTGGTTTAATTGACGCTCGTTGAGAGCGCGTGCTAACCGCAGCGAAACGGCCCGCGGTCGCACGTTCGGGGCGAAACGATCGCCGGCGCAGGGGAGGTAGGCGGCCGATGCGATTGTTCCTGGGGGTGACGTTGATCCTTTCGCTGATGGCGTCTTGTAGCCGCCTCGGCGGCTCCAAACCCGATCCTTTTGCCGGTCTCGAAACGCACGCCGACCTCATGGCGCTTCGCCATCTTGCCGACGTGCGCGACGGCGGTTGGCTCATCGATTTCGGAACTCCTGCGCAAGCGAAGTACACCGTGGGCGACTGGCGCAGCGGATGGGTGGGCAGGGGATTCGAGGGCGATACGACGTACGCGTACGTCGGAATGAGGGGCCGAGTCTACTTCCAAGCCGATCGCTCCGAGGCGCTGATCGCCCGCGTTCGTCTGCGTCCTCATGGCACACAAGCGCTCACGCCCTATCTCAACAATCAGCAGCTCAAGTCGCTTCACCTGGGTCACCCGGGCGCCTTTGCGGACTACGACATCACCCTTCCCAAAGAGCAGGTGCGCGCCGGCGAAAACTACCTGCTTCTCACGTTCGGCGGCACGGTGCCCATCGACGGACAGGACGTTTCGGTGGCGGTCGACTCCATTTGGATCCGAAACGCAGACGAAGCGGAGCCAACCGAGCGGGTGCCTGCTTACGACACGTTGGCGGCTACCGTGCGTTTGGGCGAGGAGGAGCGTCAAGCGCTCGCTCTGTCGCGGGAGTCCACGATTCGTTACCACGTGTGGGTTCCTCCAAACGGGCTCCTCGGAGTGGGCGTGGGCGTGGAAGGCGAGGGGGAATCGCCGTTCGTCATCGAGGCGGCCGCGGACGGCGAAGGGACGACCCAGGTGCTTTCCGGAACCGCCACCGGCCGATGGGTGGATTACAAAGCCGATCTGAGCCAGTTCGCGGGGAGAACCGTGCGCCTCGACCTGCGCGGGCAAGGCCGTGGCCCGGGACGCTTGGCGTGGAGCGCGCCTCGAATCTTCGTACCCGCGGCTCCCGAGCAAAAACTGGAGCCGGCCCAGAACGTCGTGGTCTTGGTCGTCGATACGCTGCGTGCGGACAAGCTGCGTCCGTTCAACCCCGAGACTCGCGTCCGGACACCCGCGATCGACCGCTTCGCGACGCAAGGTGCCGTGTTCGAGTTGGCCGAGGCCCCGGAGAACTGGACCAAACCCTCGGTGGCCTCGATCCTCACCGGCCTTCACCCTCAGACCCATCAGCAAAAGACCGGTGACTCCGCTTTGCCTGGTTCGGCGGTATTGCTGAGCGAGCATCTCAAGGAGCAAGGGTTCACCACCGGTGGCTTCATCGCGAATGGTTACGTGTCCGACCGTTTCGGATTCGATCAGGGATGGGATCGATACACCAACTATATCCGCGAGGGCAAAAGCACCGAGGCAAAAGACGTGTTCGACGAGGCAGCGGCTTGGATCGAGGCGCACAAGGACGAGCGCTTCTTCGCATACATCCAGACCATCGACCCTCACGTTCCCTACGACCCTCCGGATCCCTACTTGACGATGTACGACCCAAAGCCGTACACGGGGCAGATCAAACCCAGAATGACCGGAGACCTACTCGAGAAGGCCAAGCGCAAGCCGCCGCTGGTCGTGTTCGACGCGAGGGACCAGGAACGACTGAAGGCGCTTCACGATGGAGAGATCACGAAGCACGATCATTTCTTCGGTGGCTTTTTGGATCGCTTGGCTGCCCTCGGCTTGGACGAGAACACGTTGGTGGTCGTCACGGCCGACCACGGCGAGGAGTTCAACGATCACGGGTCTTGGGGTCACGGGCATTCGGTGTACCAAGAGTTGCTGCATGTGCCGTTGATGTTTCGACTCCCCAATCGCGTTCCCGCAAGGACGAGGGTTCCGTATGCCGTCAGCACGTTGGACGTCTCCGCGACCGTCACCGATCTGCTCGGTGTTCCGCCCATGTCTCAAAACGAAGGGCATACCTTGGTCGGCTTGATGCTCGGACAGATGCCGCGCAGACCCTTGGTCGCGTTCAGTGACTTTCAAGATGATCGCCGCGTGGTCACCACCGGTCGATGGAAGCTCGTTCTTCGCGGCAACCTCACGTCCAGCCTGTTCGACCTGGCCCACGATCCCATGGAGCGCCAGGAGCTCGATGGGGCCTCTTTCCCCATCGGCCAGCGTTACGCGCGGATTTTGCTCGGGCAGTTCTTGGGCGCGACCGATCGGGCCGACTGGTTGAGCGCGGAGCAGAAGGGCGGTACACAGCTCGAGCGGGAAAACGCCCCGATGGACGACACGATTCGCGAGCAGCTCCGCGCGCTCGGCTACGCGCATTGAGACCGATGCTTCTCATCGAACAGACCCGAGAGCGATATCTGAGAAGTCCGAGGTTGGAGGCGATAGACGACAGCGGCGCGCTCTTGCACGTGTTGGCCTGGTCCGGTGAGCAAGAGTACGTGCTCCGATTTCACCTCGGTCGCGACGGAAGCCTGCAAGGCGAGCCCATCGCGACCGACCACTCCGAGGCCATCATGGGCTGGGCTCCCGACGCGCCTCGGCCGAGCAACGATCCGAATGCCGAGCTCAGAGCGGAAAGCCAAGGCTGGTGGGTGGAAGCGCGTTACGCGGGTCCGCATTCCAGCATCGTGGTGACGGCGCCTTCAGGTGGCGAGTTCTTGGTATGGAAGGCGTGTGGTATCGCGGCGGCTCCCTGTATCGCGGCGGCGCCAGGCGGCGCGTGGGTGGCATTTCATCACGACGTCCGCGAGGATACGGGGGCGGCCGACGTCTCCAAATGGATCGCCCTTCGCTTCGTCGACATGGAGGGCAAGGTCTTCGAGCCTGCGGGGCCGATGACGGGCCGCAACCGCGACCTCGATGGCGAGGAGCAGGGGTTCGAGTTTCCCGCCCTGGTGGTCGGTGACGATGGCGCGGTCGACCTCTTCGGACGAGGCTCCCACAATTTTTATCGACAGCGTCTCAACGCAAGTGGATTTGGGGATCGAGAGCCCATCGACGATGGACAGTGGGGTTGTCGCGGCCGTCGGATCAGTGCGGTCCGTCTCGCAGAGGGAGGCGTTCTCACCGCACGGCGCGGTCGCAAGGGCATCCAAGTGCAGGCGTTCGATGCGCCCACCGGTGGCGCGCCAGAGTTGGTGCGCGTAGCCGCCGAGCTTGCCGACCAAAGGGCCAAGGCCTCGCACGGGCCCACCTGGTCGGGTCCCCAGGTTTTGTTCGGCGACATTCAGCAACACAGCGCGCATTCCGATGGTGTGGGGAGCGCGGACGAGGCGTATTTGCGCGGTCGATATCGCTATGGAGACGATTTTGCCGCATTGACCGACCACGAATCGTTTCTCGGAAAACGCATCGGACCGGGCGAATGGTCCTACTTGCAAACCATCGCCGAGCGTCACGATGATCCCGGAGAGTTCGCCACCATCGTCGCATACGAGTGGACCGGTAAGGCGTATCCGGGCCCCGGGCACAAATGCATCTATCTGCCCGGTCCGGGCTTTCCGATCATCTCTCGCGACGACGTGCCGCACGGGCGCGACATCGTCGCCCGCATCGCCGCCCAAGGGGCGTTCACCGGGCCTCACCACATCGGCTGGACGGGCGCCGACGTGGAAGGTCACGATCCGAATGGGCAGCCTGTGTGGGAGATCTGCTCGTGCCATGGCTGCTACGAGCATCCCGACCATCCACTCGGTTACCGCGGCGACCTCGTCGATCAATTTGCCAAGCCCTTGCTCGATCGCGGGTTGCGGTTCGGTTTCATCGCCAACTCCGACAGCCATGGTCTGCTTTGGCATCACGGCGAGTGCCGCAAGCGCGATCCGTTTCGCACGGGTCTGACCGCGGTGCTGAGCGCAAGCCGCACACGAGAAGCGATCCTCGAAGCCATCCGGGGTCGACGATGCTACGCCACCAGCGGCGCCAAGATTTTGCTCGAAGTCGACGTGGCTGGGTTCCCCATGGGGAGCGAGCTCGACATCGAGGGGCCGGTCGATGTGCATGTCCGTGCTTTGGGGACGACGGACATCGCGCGCGTCGAGCTGATGACGCCGCAAGGGGTAGCAGCCGCGGACGAGCCCGGCTCTCCGTCGGTTTCCTTCGTCGGCGAGGTCGACGCGGACTACGTGTATTGCCGAGTGACCCAAGCCGATGGCGAGATGGCTTGGTCGAGTCCCATCTTTTTCAATCGATCCTAGGGTCGGTCCCCGGCCAGAAGAGCTCGTGCACGTTCGGCTGCACGTGCCCGTGGGATCTGCACTTGCGTCTGCTGTTGAAGGTCTTTGAGTTGGACGACGCCTTGCTCTACCTCGGATTGGCCGAGGATCATGGCGATGCGTGCGCTCATCTTGTCCGCGCGCCGTAGCTGACTCTTGAGCGAGCTGCCCCTGAGATCGCTCTCGACCCGAAGCCCCGCATCACGCAGCTCTCGGCCCAGCAGAGTCGCCTCGGCGCGAACCTCCGGTTGGGCCGCCACCACGAAGACGTCGACGTGAGAGGTGGGCGACGGATCGGGCATCGCCATCATCAGCCTCTCGAGTCCCATGGCGAAGCCGATGGCCGGCGTGGCGGGTCCGCCGAGGCTTTCCACCATGTGGTCGTATCGGCCTCCTCCGAGCAAGGCATTTTGCGCGCCTAGCCCCTCGCCTTTGCCGAGCACCTCGAAAAGCGTCCGAGTGTAGTAATCGAGGCCTCGCACCAGCGAACCTTCGACGCGATACGGGGTGCCTAGCAACGTCAGCGTTTCCTGGAGCCCTTCGAAGTGCGCACGATCTTCGTCGGTCAGATATTGAAGGATCGAGGGCGCCTGCGCGGCGATCTCTGCGCAACGCGGCACCTTGCAATCGAGCACGCGAAGCGGATTGGCGTCCATGCGGCGCTGACAGTCGCTACAGAGCTCCTGGCGGTGGGGTTCGAGATACGCGAGCAGCGCTTCGCGATAACGCGCGCGCGTTTCGGCTCCGCCAATCGAGCCCACCAAGACCTCCACCTCGCTGATGCCCAGGCTCGAGATGAAGCCGACGACCATGTCGATGACCTCGGCGTCGACGAACGGGCCGGGATCGCCGAACACCTCGATGCCGGCTTGGTAGAACTGTCGATAGCGTCCCTTCGCCGGACGCTCCCGCCGATACATCGGACCGACGTAATACCACTTGGTGACCGGCTCTTTGGCCTGGATGCTGTGCTGAATGTACGCGCGTACCGCCGAAGCGGTGCCTTCGGGCCGGAGCGTGAGCGACTTCTCCGCCCGATCGGTGAAGGTGTACATCTCTTTTTCGACGATGTCGGTCGTCTCGCCGATCGAGCGCACGAACAAAGACGTGGGTTCGACGATGGGAAAGCGGGCCTCTCGGAACCCATAGCTCTCCACCCGCTGGCGAAAAGCCTCTTCGAGACGGTGCCATTTGGCGATCTCGTCGGGCAGGATGTCCTTCATCCCCTTGACGGCGCGCAAGCTCATGGCGTCCGGTTACTCGATGCGCCCAGAACGGGCAAGCTCAGGCTCAAGGAGCGAAATCGACGAAGACGTAGTTGAAACCGTCTTTGCCCTTTTCCTGTGTGACGGTGGGCGTGGCCGGGACTCGAAGCTCGAAGACCATGGCGAGGTTTTTCTTCCCTCGGCGCTGCACGGTGGCCCGTGTGACGGGCGTCTTGAAGAACTCCGTCTCGAGAGGCCGAAAGTTGTTCTTGAGATACACTCGGGTGTCCCGCAGGATCAGCTCGAAACGTCCCTCGGACTGGTGGGTCGCAATTTCGACCGGCCGAGAAGTCTGCACGAAAAAGCGGGACCCCCCCTCCTTGCGCATCATGAATCCCGGCCAGGTCAGCATCGCGGCGCCTTCGGGAATTTCCTCGGCCTTGGGCGGCAGATTGGCCGAGCCATCCGAGCCCGGTGTCACGCCTCCGTACGGCGCGCCGTCGTCGGCGGCCACCCCGGAAGCCGCCCACACGACGAGCAGCATTGCGACCGTGATCGTCTTCCCCACGCTCTCAGGGTAAGCGACCAGTGGGGTGGGGCCCAAATTTCGCACGGGCCTGCCTTCGGCACGCCTCAGTGGCCTCGGCCGCCCTTGATGAGGTGGGCCACCCCTTCGCCCAGACCTTCCAAGGTGAGCGGGAACATGTCGAAGACCTGGCGGACGTAGTCGATTGTATTGCCCGTCCAGTATCGTTGCGGCTCGGGATTGAGCCAGATGCCTCGGCGAAAATGCTGGCTGAGCATCATGAGCCATTGCAAGCCCTCGATCCCTCGGTCATCCCCGAGGTCGAGCGAGCCACCGGCCGCCAAGAGCTCGTACGGCGCCATGAGCGCATCGCCGACCATGATCAATTTGTAGTGCGGGCCGCATTCGTGAAGAAGGTCGCGCACCCGAATCGGCGTGTCGAAGCGTTCCGTCTTGTAAACGTGGCCGTACACGCAGTTATGGAAGTAGTACGTTCGCAGCTCTTTGAAGTGCGTCGACTTCTTCGCCGCTGAAAAAAGCCGCGAGCACAGATGTGCAAAGGGGTCCATCGATCCCCCGACATCCATCATCAAAATGATGCGCGTATTGTGGCGCCGAGGCGGCCTGGTCACGACCTCGAGCTCACCGGCGTTTTTCGCGGTTGCGTCGATCGTTCCATCGAGGTCGAGCTCCTCGTCACCGCCTTCCCGTGCAAAGGCGCGAAGCTTGCGAAGCGCGACCTGCATTTGCCGAACGTCGAGAGTCAGATCTTGCCGGTAAGGTCGATAGAGCCTGGCGTCTGCGACTTTGACGGCGCTGCGACCGCCGCCGGAGCCACCGATACGAAACCCTTTGGGAGAGCGTCCCCCATGACCAAACGGAGACGTGCCGCCCGTGCCGATCCACTTGGTGCCACCATGGTGCTCTTCCTCTTGCTCGGCCAGCCTCTCTTCGAAGAGCTTGCGGAGCTCGTCTAGATCGAGGCTCTCGACGAATTGGCGCTGCTCCTCGGTGAGCTCGGCCATGTTCTCTTTGGCTTGCTGCAGCCACTCCCAGAGCTCGTCTTTGAGCTTCTTGGATTCGATCTCGACGCCTTTGAAAAACGACAAAAATGCTTCGTCGAACGAGTCTAGGTGCGCTTCGCTGTGAATCATCACGGCGCGGGCGACGTTGTAGAAGCCCTCGAGCGAGCTTTCATGAAGCCCCGCTTCGAGGGCCTGTGCGAGCGCGAGGACCTCTTGCGTTCCCACCGGAACGCCGCGACCGCGAAGCTCGTACATGAAAGGGACTAGAATTTCAGCTTCTCCATTGTCGGCCACCCGAAAGCTGATCGGCGTAGGCGACGAGGTCTTGTTCCTTCTTCAGCAAGGCACCGAGGAAAGGCAGGTTTTCCTCGAGCTGTACGCTTTGAATGCCCGCGCGCTGAAGCACTGCGATCCAATCGACGAGCTCACTGGTGCTTGGGCGCTTCCTCAAGCGGCGCATGCTGCGAATTTCGTAGAAGGTCTTGAGCGCCTGCTCGACGAGGCTCTGGTGAACTTTGGGATGATGGACGCGAACGATGTCAGCCATCAGCTCGGGCGTGGGAAAATCGATGAAGTGAAAGACACAACGCCGAAGAAACGCGTCTGGTAGCTCCTTTTCGGCGTTGCTCGTGATGATGACGATCGGTCGCTCGGTGGAGACGATGTCTTGCTGGGTTTCGTCGATGTGAAAGCGCATCCGGTCGAGCTCGTTCAGCAGGTCGTTGGGGAACTCGACGTCGGCCTTGTCGATCTCGTCGATCAGCAGGACGACCCGCTCCTTCGCGGCAAATGCCTCGCCCATCGGACCGAGCTTGATGTACTGGCTGATGTCGTTGACGTCCTTGTCCCCAAAGCGGGAGTCGTAGAGCCGCTGCACGGTGTCGTAGACGTAGAGGCCGTCCTGTGCGCGGGTGGTGCTCCGGATGTTCCACCGCAGCAGCCGCATCTGCAGGGCTTCCGCCACGGCTTCGGCAAGTAACGTCTTGCCCGTGCCTGGCTCCCCGCGAACGAGAAGGGGGCGTTCCAAAACCACGGCGCAGTTGACCGCGGACTCCAGCCCCTCGCTCGTGAGATACGTCGGGGTGCCGGAAAAGCGTCGAAAATCTTCAACCATGGAGCCGAAAGCTAACATGCTCCTGCAAAATGGCGACCGGGAGAGGGCCGCGAGGCAGGCAAGACCTGCAGGGGCGCAGCCTCGGGGGACCCCGGTCTAGGCCGGGCTCGGAAAAAGCGCGACACGGACTTGCGGGGGACGGAGCGGCTTGCATGGGTGGTCCGATGCACTTGTTGGCTTCGACCACGCAAGCCGCTCCTCGGGCGGCGCGCCAATCGGAAGTGGTTGCAGCGTCAGAGCCAGCGTCAGAGCCAGCGACAGTGTCAGCGACAGCGCGGCGCTGGCGTCAGGGCTGTGAATTGCGTCGAATTACAGAATGTTATCCCGACTCAGGCCGGGTGGCGACCCTCCTTGACAGCGACATCGGCACGACGAATAGTTCCCCGCTATCGTGCCCTTGGAGGGTTGCTTGGCGGTCGCCTGTCGCGTGCAATTCCATGTCTGCTTTCGTCCTACAGATCCAGGACCTCGACGAGTCCGGGAGAGATTGGAGCTTTGCCATCGGCGAAGCATGGCTCGCGTCCGCGTTGGCCGACACGGAGCTGAGGCCGGCTAGCGGCGAAGGGCGGCTGAGCGTGCACGCTCAGCGCAACGGCCCAGACGTGCTGATTCAAGGGCGCATCGAGGCCCGCCTCCTCGCGACGTGCGCTCGCTGTTTGGGTGACGCGCCGCTGAACGTCGACCTCGCGCTCGCGGCTCTTTTTAGCCCGGAGCACACGCGGCCTCACGACGGGGAGGACCCAGTCGACGTTCGGTTGGACGAAGTCAACCGAGACTACTACGGAGGCAGGGAAATCGTCTTGGATCCGATGATCCGCGAATACTTGTTGCTAGAGGCACCCATGAAGCCTTTGTGCTCGGAGACTTGCGAGGGGATTTCCGTTCCCGCGCACCTCCGGCCACCAGAGGCGGTTTTTGGGGCGTCCGCGCCCGACGCGCGCTTCGCCCCCCTACTCAAGCTCAAAGAAGCGCTTACGAAGAACGAGGAGTGATTCCGTGGCAGTACCAAAACGTAGAACCAGCCCGATGAAGCGCGATCAGCGCCGGGCCCAGCACGACAAAGTCACCGCACCCAACGTGATTCCCTGCCCAAACTGCGGCGACGTCATGATGCCGCATCGGGCCTGTCCCGCTTGCGGATACTACAAGGGGCGGCAAGTTACCAAGGGCCAGGCGGACGAGCTCGAGTAGGCGCGTGTTCGCCTTGGCGGGAAAGATCGCCATCGTCACGGGGGGGTCTCGAGGTATCGGACGTGCAACGTGCGTCGCCCTGTCTCGGGCGGGCGCGTTCGTGCTCGTGAATTACCGCTCCAATACGGAGGCCGCTCGCGAGACCCTCCGGCTCGTCGAGGAAGCGGGTGGACGCGGCGAATTGCTCCCTTTCGACGTCTCCGACTCCTCCTCGGTCGATCAGGCCATTCGGGGCGCTCTCGATCGTCATGGTCGAATCGACATTCTCGTGAACAACGCGGGAATCTCGCTCGACCAGCTCTTGTTGAGAATATCGCCGAGAGACCTCGAGATGACCTGGGCCACCAACGTGAACGGGGCGATGTATTGCGCCAAGGCCTGCATTCGCCCGATGATGCGGAATCGGTGGGGGCGAATCATCAACGTCTCGAGTGTGGTGGCAGAGTCCGGAAACCCAGGGCAAGTGATCTATTCAGCCTCGAAAGCGGCTCTTTTGGGCATGACCCGAACGCTGGCGCGCGAATATGCCTCTCGGGGCATCACCGTCAATGCCGTGGCTCCCGGCTTCATCGAGACGGACATGACCTCGGACCTGTCGGACTCGGCCAAGCAGGCGATCATCGATCAGACGCCAGTGGGACGAATTGGCCGTGCGGACGAGGTCGCTGCTGCGGTAGTGTTCTTGGCAAGCGAAGAAGCGAGCTATATCACCGGGCAAGTGGTCCGGGTCAACGGAGGCATGTACGTCTGAGGCGTGCGTGACGGAGGAAACACATGGACATCGCTGAGAAGGTGAAAGAAATCGTTTCGGACAAGCTCGACGTCGATCGGGGGGAGATCGAGGAAGACAAAGACTTCGTGCAGGATCTCAAAGCCGACTCCCTCGCAATCGTCGAAGTGGTTCTGGCGCTCGAAGAGCAGTTCGAGATCGAGATTCCGGACGAGGATACCGAAAAAATCAAAACCGTCCGCGATGCCATCGAATACATCAAGACGCACGCGGCGACCTAGCTCGCTCGGGCTCGGAAGCAGGTTTCACTGATGCGACGCGTCGTCATCACGGGGGTAGGCACCGTGAGCCCCTGCGGAGCCGACGTCCCTACGACTTGGAGTCACATCTGCGAGGGTCGCAGCGGAATCGCCAAGATACAGAGCTTCGATCCCACCGAGTTCGCTTCGCAGATCGCGGGAGAGTGTCGAGACTTCGACCCGTTGCACTACATGTCGAAGCGCAAGCTGCGCGAGGCGGCACGGTTCATCCAGCTAGCCATCGCCGCGAGCGAGCAAGCGGTCAAAGGGTCGGGCTTCGAGCCGACCGAAGAGCAAAAAGAGAGAGTGGGCACCTTCATCGGAGTGGGCTTTTGTGGTCTCGAAGTCTTCGAGGACACCTGCAAGACTCTCTTCGAAAAAGGACCACGGCGAGTTTCCCCTTATTTCGTGCCATCGGTGATCTCGAACTTGGCGCCAGGCCAGGTGAGTCTTCAATGGGGCTTCAAGGGACCGAGCTACACCCACACGAGCGCCTGCGCTTCCGGCGCCCACGCCATCGGTGATGCGTTTCGCTGGATTCAGCGGGGCGACATCGACGCGGCCGTGGCCGGTGGAGCCGAAGCCGCCGTCACTCCGATCGGGGTCGCGGCGTTTGCTTCGATGCGCGCTCTGTCCCGAAGGAACGACGCCCCCGAGCTGGCGAGTCGCCCCTTCGACGTGGACCGCGATGGATTCGTGATCGCGGAGGGCGCCGGAGTGCTGATGCTCGAGGAGCGAGAGGCCGCCCTGGCCCGGGGGGCTTCCATCCTCGCCGAGATCATCGGTTATGCGGCCACCTCGGACGCCTACCACATGGTGCAGCCGGCGCCGGATGCGGAAGGCGCGCAGCGTGCGATGAAGCTCGCCCTGCGTGATGCCCACATGAATCCTTCAGATCTTGACTACATCAACGCGCACGGCACCTCGACGCCCATGGGCGACGAGGGCGAGCTCATCGGGATTCGAAAGGTTTTCGGGGATCACGCGACCGGCGGCCTGGCCGTATCGAGCACCAAGAGCATGACGGGACATCTGCTTGGCGCGGCGGGGGGGCTCGAGCCCTTGCTGTGCGTTCTCGCGCTCCGTGACGGCCTTCTTCCGCCGACCATCAACTTGGACCATCCCGATCCGGCCGGCGCAGGCATGAATTTGGTGCCAAACCAAGCGCAGGAGAGGCCGGTCCGCACGGTGATGAACAACTCGTTCGGCTTCGGCGGGACCAATTGCACGCTCGTGCTAAGGGCTCCCTAGCCATGCCCGGAGTGCTCGTCATCGGCTCGGACCACGCGGGGCTCGCTCTCAAACGCGAGCTGGCGCATCTGGCGATGGATCTTGGATGGGATGTGCGCGACGTCGGCACCCACAGCTCGGAGTCGACCGATTATCCGGATTACGCGCATCGCGTTGCGGAGGCGGTGGCCGAAGGGCAGGGGTTGGGGCTGCTCGTCTGCGGGACTGGAATCGGCATGTCCATGGCCGCCAATCGCCACGAGGGCGTCCGAGCTGCAGTGTGCAGTGACATGTACAGCGCCACCATGAGCCGCGAGCACAATGACGCCAACGTGCTTTGCCTCGGTGCGCGCGTCGTCGGCGTGGGTCTCGCTTCGGAGATACTCAAAGCGTTTTTGGGCGCGCGCTTCGAAGGGGGTCGGCACGCGCGCCGGGTGAGCAAGATCGAGCCCTCGCATGAAGGTTGAGCAGGACGAGCAGTTCCGGCTGCAGCGAGAGCGATTTCGGCTCAGATGGAACTGCGAGGACTGTGCGCTGTTCGATCGGGATCGTGGTTGTGCGCACGGGTTTCCCACCCATCGACACCGAAGGTCCCGCTACGATGACCCCTCGGCCGACCTCCTCTTTTGCAAGGACTTCGAGCTCTTTTAGAAGCTTGCTGGGACTGCGGTCGATCGCGCCGCCATCATGGCTAGTCCTCGAGGAAGCGCTTCATGACCTCGATCATCTTGGGGACGTCTGCAGCCGCCGCGAGCTCGCGGCACGAGTGCATCGAAAGCATGGGATTGCCCACGTCCACGGTGCGTATGCCGAGCTCCGCCGCCGTAATCGGGCCGATCGTGCTCCCGCAGCCGAGGTCCGAGCGAACGACGAAGCGTTGCGTGCCGACGTCGGCGGCGCGCGCCCAGCGCTCGAAAGCCGCCCAGCTTTCGCCGTCTGTGGCATACGACTGATTCACGTTGATCTTCACGACCGGGCCCGCTCCGAGCAGGGGCTGATGCTTGGGCTCGTGAAGGTCGGCATAGTTCGGGTGCAGGGCATGGGCCATGTCTGCGGAGATTAGAAACGAGCGCGCCACGGCTCGGTGATAGTGCTCTAACGAATCGCCCGAGAGCCGGTGCAAGCAACTGCGAAGAAAGTCCGAAGCAGCGCCTTGGGCGCTGCGGCTGCCGACCTCCTCGTGATCGTAGAGCACGATGCCCCGGGTGCGCTCGGCATCGGTGTCGCTCGCGGTCAACGCCGTGACGGCCGCGTGGCAGCTGGCGAGGTTGTCGAGCCTGCCTGCATGCACGAGCTCGCGGGACGGACCGCTCAACGTCGCCGGCTGCAAGTCGTAGGCCATCAAGTCCCAAGCGAGGATTTGCTTGGCCGTGACGTCGCCCAGCTCCTCGGCGACCAGGGTGCGCAGATCGAAGTCCTGCAGCCCGTTCAGCCCAACCACCGGCGCCATGTGCTTTTGCGCATTGAGTTGCAGGCCCTCGACATTCACTTTCCGATTCAAATGAATCGCGAGCGATGGAACCCGCATCAACGCGCGCGCGAAGTCGATCAGACGCGCGCTTCCGTCTTCGAGCCAAACCCGGCCGGCTAGGGAAAGGTCGCGATCGAGCCAGGTGTGGAGGAGCAAACCTCCATACGGCTCCACACCGAGTTGCATCGTACCGGCTTGCTTCAGCTCTGGGTTGGGCTTGATGCGAAGGTTTGGAGAGTCGGTGTGGGCGCCGATGACGTGGAACCCGGCTTCTCGAGGGGGCGAAGCCCCGAAGTGAAACGCTGCCAGCGAGCCGCCGCCTCGGATGACGTAGACCTTGTCCCCGGCCTCGACGTTCCAGCGATTCGCCTCGTCGAGCTCCACGTACCCTCGAGACTCGAGCCGCTTGACGGTCTCTCTGACCGCATGAAACGGGGTCGGGGAGGCGTTGATGTAGTCGAGGAGATCTTGGACTGCCACGTGGCTCCTTTACCTGGCGAGTGACCGAACGCCTGCGCGATGCACTTTCCCCGGCAGCTCGCGGCCCACGATGGCTTCTGCAACCTGGCCCGCCTGCCACAGCTTCGGCAAATCGATGTCGGTTTCGATGCCCATGCCGTGAAGCGTATATACCAAATCCTCGGTGGCGAGGTTGCCCGCGGCGCCTGGGGCATAAGGGCAACCGCCCAAGCCTGCCACGGATGCGTCGAAAGTGGTGACCCCCATCTGCAGCCCCATCAAAACGTTCGCCAGAGCCGTGCCCCGCGTGTCGTGCAGGTGCAATGCGATCTGCTCGGCCGGCACGTGGGCCATGAAGAGCTCGAGGATACGCTGTGTTTGAAGCGGTGTGCCGACCCCGATCGTGTCGCCGAGGGAGACTTGGTAGCAGCCCTCGGCCAAGAGGTGCTGCGCTAGGTCGAGGCCGCGCCGTGGGTCCACCTCGCCTTCGTAGGGGCACCCCCACATCGTGGATACGTAGGCTCGCACCCTGAGCCCGTGATCGACTGCGGGTCCGATCACAGGCTCGAAGGTCTTGAGCGTTTGCGCGATCGTCTTGTTGACGTTCTTGAGGTTATGCGTCTCGCTGGCGCTGACGAAGACGGCGACTTCGTCGAGCTTGGCGGCGATGGCGCGCTCGAGGCCGCGTGCGTTCGGACAAAGCCCTGCGTAGGTGACGCCCGAACGGCGCTCGATCATGCGGCACACCTGATCGGCATCGGCCATTTGTGGAACCCACTTGGGTGACACGAAGCTTCCCACCTCGATGCGCTTGATGCCCGCATCGACCAACGCCTCGATGAGGCGGACTTTGGCGTGCGTGGCGACCTGTGCGCTTTCGTTTTGAAGCCCATCGCGGGGCGCGACCTCGTAGACCGACACGCGAGAAGGAAAGCTGGCGTCAGAAACCATACATTCCCATCTACAGCGAGTCGGTGTCGGTGAAAAGCCGGTGACCTGCTTCCATCATTTTCGGGGCGGGTCCGGTTCGATCCCTGGCCCTGCCGGCGGTTATGGTAGATACTGCGCCGCCATGGCCACCCTGACCGCCTTGATGCTGGCGACGCCGTTGTTCGGGCTGACGCTGCAAATCGATTCAGCCCTTCTCGAAGCGCCGGCCCTTGCCGTCGATCCCGGAGTCGCGCTCGCCGTCGAGACTCAGACGGTGTTGGAGGAGCCTCACCGGCCGACCACCGCCGACCTGGTCCGCAAGCGCAACAAGATCAAGAAAATCCACAAAGGCTTTGGTCTGGCCACTTGGTCGCTGATGACCCTGTCGGTGGTCTCTGGTTTCATTCAGTTCCACAACCAATACGGCTGGTGGCAGAGCCAAGCCACCAATCCTTGCGTGCAGGGCACCGCGATCTTCTCCCAAAAGGCCTGTAGCGGCGTTCCGATCGCCCACGCCAGCCTCATTGCGGCGACCTCGGCTGCATACTTCACCACCTTTGGGCTGTCGTTCGCCATGCCCGATCCCCTCGAGGTCAGCAAGGGCGACAGCCCCTTTGCCCGCAAGCTACGGGCTCACAAGGCGCTCCGCTGGGTGACGTTTGCGGGCATGCTCACCCAAATTGCCCTCGGGATCGTCTCGGCGAACGGCCAGTGGTTCGGGCTCGATCGCGCCAACGATTACAAGGCCCTGCGCGGTCTTGCGACCGCTCATCTGGCCGTGAGCCTGGTGACCTACGGTGCGCTCACCGGGGCCGGGGTCATCATGCTTTTCTGAGAGCGACCTCACCAACCTCCAGGTTCGCCCGACTTTCTGGAAATTCAGGGCTTGCCCAAGGATCCGCGGCCCCGCTAACATCTAAGATGCCTGCGGAGTGGGGAGCTTAGGCCGCAGGATCCTTTTGAATTTGGGGGTTTCATGAGATCACCGAAGGGTGCAAAAATCCTTCCCAATCGGCGGGCGGGCGCGCAGATGTCCGAGCTGACGGTTGCCAACTACCTGGGCTTGCTGCTCGACGACCCCTACGACTTCCAGCTGATCGAGGGGTTGCGCGAGTCGTTGCGCGGACCCGCACCCGCCAACGAAGGTCAAGATCCTCTCCGTTTGCTGGAGGCGGCTCGTGGTGGACACGAACGGCGTGGAGAATTTCTCGCCGCGTCGTGGTTGATCGAGCTCGAGTGCGAGCTGGTCATCGACGATCCCGAGTTTCAAAAGGTGCTGGTCAAAGAGCTCGGCCGTTTGCGGCGCGACGAGCTGATGGATGATCGGGGCGCCTTGTGCGCGTACGAAAAGCTCGGGGGCTTGGAGTCCGACGATCCCGAGGTTCTGCAGGCTGTCGATCAGATCCATCAGCTCGAGGAAAAGTGGCGCGAGGTGGCGGATCGGTTCATCGAGGAGGCGCGTGACGCTGCAGACCCTCGCCTCAAGACGTCGCTGCTGACCCGCGCGGCTTCGCTGATGTGGCAGTACGGCGGCAACGACCTCTGCGAGGAAGCAGATGCCATCTTCGACGAGGCGTTGGCTGCCGATCCTTCGCACATGCGTACCGCGCGCCAGTATGCGCTCAGCCTTCGGGAGCGAGGTCGTTGGGAAGACGTCGTGTCCGTCTTCATGCGCGCCGCCAAAGCCGCGCGGACCCGTGACGAGAAGGCCAGCGCGTGGTTGCAGGCAGCCCGGGTGCAGCGCCGTTCCCTCGACGACGCCGAAGGCGCCGCGGATGCATATCGGAAGGTTCTGGAGCTCACGCCGACCGACCAGGAAGCGCTCGAAGCGCTGGTGCAGCACTACACCGACCTCGAGGCTTGGGACGAGCTGGCGTCGATGTACGAGAGCGCGTTGCGGTCACGACAAAAGCTCGAAGACGAAAAGGGGATGTTGCTTCAATTGGCCATGGTGCACTGGAAGTTCCGCAGGGACTCCGATGCGGCCGAGCCTTTTTTCGCGCGTCTTCGCAAGATTGATGCGGCGCACCCCGGGATGCTCCAGTTCTATCGGGAGCAGATCGGCGACGATGATCCCAGCGGGCGTTTGCTGACGATCATCGGGGATGCGCTTCGCACGACCACGGACTCCGAGCATCAGCTTCAGCTGGCCAGAGAGCTCGGCCTCAGAGCGCAAAAAGCAGACCGGCCCGAGCGGGCGCTCGAAGCGTGGAAGATGGTGGAGCGACTCGCGCCGGGAGACCTCGACGCGCGAACTGCATTGCAGCAGCTCTACCAGAGCAGCGGCAAATGGAACGCGCTGTCCGAATCGATTCGCGGCGAGATCGAGGCGCTGTCGAGCGACGCGAACGAGCAGAAGATCCGGCTGCTGCGAGACCTGGTTCCGATCTATCGCGATGCGTTGAAGCTCGATTCGATGCTGATCCAGGTGTACGGCGAGATCCTGGCCCTGTCGCCGTACGACGGAGAAGCGCTCACCGCGCTCGGGGCGCTCTACGAAGACGCCGGCCGCTGGAATGAGCTGATTCAAGTTCTGGAACGTCAGGCCGAGTTGGCCGCGGAGTTGCCCGACAAAGTGCGCTTGTACCTTCGAGTGGCCCATTTATGGCTGGACCGCTTCGCCAATCTCAATCAGGCGGTGGGGCCGCTCGAGCGCGTCGTGCGGTTGCAGCCGGACCACGCGGAGGCGCTCGCCCAACTCAAGGACATCTATACGCGCAAACGCAAATGGGAAGCGCTCTTCGGCGTCTTGGGAAGGGAAGCGGAGCTCGAAACCGAGCCCGCCGCACGACTCGAAAAGAAGATCGAAATGGCCGAGCTCTGCTCGGAGCGACTTCACCACAACGGTGCCGCCATCGCGTTGTGGAAAGAGATTCTCGACGAACATCCCGAAAGCGAGCGGGGTCTCGACACGCTGGAGAGCCTGGCAGAGCGCGAAAAGGACTGGGACACCTTGGTCGAGGCCCTTCGCATGCGCGCCGAGGCCTCTTCGAGCGAAAGCGTTCGCCGTGAGCTCTTGCAGCGCATCGGGATGCTTCTCATGGAGCGGCTGGCCAAGCCTGCGGAGGCGATCGAAGCATGGGAGGCGGTGCTCTCGCTCGATCCGCAAAACAGCCGTGTTCGCCGAATGCTCAGGGACGCGTACGTCAGCCAAGGCGACTGGGTCTCGCTGCAAGCCCTGTACGAGCGATACGACGATTGGTCCGGTCTGGCCGAGGTGCTGAGCCAAACCGCAGAGCAAGTGGACGAACCGGCAACGATCACCACGCTCAGTCTGAGGGCCGCCGAGATCTACCGGGATCGTCTCGACGATCCGAGTCGGGCGGCGCGATGCTACGAGCGAGCGCTCAGGGCCGATCCGCAAAACGTGGAGGCGGCGACTGGGCTGCTCCCCATGTACGAGCGCGACCGCAAGTGGTCGGAGTACGTGCGCATGCTGGAAATCGTCGTTGCGCACGCCGCTCCCGACGAAGACGTGGCCTCGTCCCTGAAGCGGCTCGGGTCGCTTCGGAGCGCATGTCTGCACCGTCTGCGCGATCCCGAGGCTTCGCTCGGCTGGGCGACACGGGCGTATCTATTGGCCCCCGGGGAGCCTGAGGTGGTGGCCGGACTCGAAGAATCGGCCGAGGCCGCCGGCGCCCACGCAGACCTGGTGGCCCTGTTTCGAGACCGCCTGGAAAATTCCGCCCTCGATCAAGCCGAGCGGCTGGATTTGCAGAGACGCATCGCAGCCATCGCAGGCGAGCGATTGGGCGAGTCCGAGGAGTCGATTCGGCAGCTCGAGGCCATCCTGCGGGTCGAGCCCGACGATGCAGAAGCCATGGCGGTGCTCGACCGCTTGTACAGGGCCGTACGCCGTTTTGCCGATTTGCGCGCTCTCTATGAACGCCGACTCGAAAAGGCAACCGATTCGGCCGAGCGGTGGGTGCTTCTGAACGAGGTTGCCCAGGTCGAAGAGGAGCAGCTCGGAGACCTCCCGGCGGCCGCCGAAAGGCACTGGCAGATCCTCGAGAGCAATCCGCACGACGTCGATGCGCTGCTCGCGGTCGAGCGGCTCTCCCAGCAGCTCAAGCAATGGGACAGGCTCGACGCCGCGCTCGCGCGACGGTTGCAGTCCAAGATGAGCGACGAAGACCGTCTGTCGGTGTATCTGCAGCTCGCCGATCTGCGGCGCATTCATTTGGGGGACGCTGCGGGTGCGCTCGAGTGTTATCGCAGCGCGCTCGATCTCGATGGACGCAACGAGGTGGCCATCGCGGGCCTCGAGGCGCTGTCGGCCGAGGGCGGAGGAGTCGGAGTCGAGGCGATCGACCTCTTGGAGCCTGCCTACGCAAAGCGTGGTCACTTCGACCGGCTCGCGGGGCTCCTGCACAAGCGGCTGGAGCAAGCCGAGGGCGCAGAGGAGCGTCGTGTGCTTCAGCTGCGTCTTGCCGACCTTGCGGGCTCCGAGCTCGGTGATGCCCGGGGGGCTTATCAGGCGGTCGAATCCGCTTTTCTCGACGATCCCACCGACCTCGATTTGTTCGAACGCCTCGGCGGGGTTGCCGAAGCAGCCGACATGCACGAGGCCTTTGCCCGGGCACTGAGCAAAGCTGTCGACGGAGCGGCTGCCGGTAGCGACATCGAGCTGACTCTATGCCGGCGAGCCGCAGAGCTCTTCGACGTGATGCTCGGCCTTCCCGAGGATGCCGCCCGCTTCCACCGGCGCGTGTTGGAACGAGAGCCCGGCGATACTGCGGCTTTTACCGCCCTCAAACAGCTCTACACCAAGCAGGAGGAGTGGGACGATTTGCGCGCGCTCTATCAGCAGCGCATCGAGGCGACGACTGACGCGACGACCAAGCTCGACTTGCTCCTGCAGCTGTGTTTCCTCTTCGAAGAGATCCTCGACGAGCCCAAGCAGGCCATCGCGAGCTACGAGGAGGCCGTCGAGCTCGATCCGACGCACACGCCGTCCCGTCGCGCGCTTCAGCGCTTGTACGCGCGGCTCGGTCGTTGGTCGGAGCTGTCCGAGCTGCTTCAGCGCGACCTCGACGAGGCGGAAGGGCAGGAGGCCGTCGATCTGGCCTACGAGCTGGCCACGATCTATGAAACGCGGCTGGACCGGTTCGTCGACGCGGTCGACCACTACGAGCGGGTGCTCGAATCCAGCCCGACCCACCTTCGAGCGCAGGAAGGTTTGCAACGGCTCATGGAAAAGCGCGACCAGCGGCAGCGCGTCGCGGCAATCCTACAGCCGATCTTCGAGAGCCAGGGTGCTTGGGGTGAGCTTGCGAAGGTGCTCGAGGTGCAGCTCGAAGACCTCACCGAGCCTGCTTCGCGGGCCGCGCATCTGAGCCGGCTGGGCGAGCTGAGCGAAATCAAGCTTCGGGATGACGGGTTGGCCTTTGCCGCTTATGCGCGGGCGGTTCGTGAAGACGTGGCCGATGGGAGCGCACGAGCCGATCTGGCTCGTTTGGCTTCGAAGCTCGACCGGCATCCGGAGCGCGCCGAGCTATTGGAATCGGGGCTCGACGCAGTCGGGGACGACTTCGTACGAACCGAGGTTCTGCTCGAGCTGGCGGAGCTTTGGGACGTTTCGGCCCCCGATCCCGAGCGTGCCGAGCGAGCGTACCAGCAGCTGATCCGCTTCGAACGCGACAACCCCGACATCGTGTTGAAAGCCTCCCGCGCGCTCGAGCGTTTGCATCGAGCCGGGGGACGACATGGAGACCTTGCCCAGGACCTTCGGCGCCAGATTCGCTTCGAAGAGGACGAGTCGCGTCGAGATGAGCTCTTCCCCATGCTCGCAGAGCTGCTCGAAACCGAGCTCGGGGACCCCGAGGCCGCGATCGAGGTTCACGAGCAGAGACTGGAGCTCGATCCCACCCAAACCGAGGCTTTGTCGGCGCTGGAGCGCCTTTACGAGCAGCAGGGCCGCTGGGAGCCGTTGGTGGGCGTGCTGGAACGCAAGGTCGAGCTCAGCACGGACGAGCATGACCAGCTCGTGCTGTGCCGTCGAATCGCCGAGACCTACGAGCAGAAACTCGGCAGCATCGACCGGGCCGTCGATTCCTACCGGGACGTCATTTCGAGGTTCGGATCGGACGACAGCAGTCTTCGCGCGCTTTCGCGGCTCTATCGGCAAACGGAGCGTTGGCACGAGTTGCTCGACGTCGCCGAAATCCGCGCAGAAGCTGCCGCGGATCCCGAGGAGCGGATCGCGCATCGATTCGAGGCCGCAGAGCTCATGAGGACTCGCACCGCGGAGACCGAGCGGGCATTTTCGGCGTATGGCGAGATTTTGGTCGACAGCCCGGGGCACGGGCCCACGCTGCAAGCCCTCGAAGAGATGACGACGGGGGCGGACCGCCCCTTGCGCTTTGCGGCCGCCAACACGCTCTTCGAGCAGTATCAGAGCGACGGACGCCACGCCGACCAGATCCGCATGCTCGAGGTCATCGCGGCCGGCGACGAACCGATCGAGCGCGTGCGCGCGCTGCTTCGAGCGGCCGAGATCAGCGAAACCGGACGCGAGGACATCGATGCTGCTTTCGTGTTCACCGGAAGAGCGCTGCGGGACGGCGTCGACTTGGACGATCTCGAACGGGTCCTCGCCGAGTACGGACGACAGGCCGACACCACCGGGCGTTTTTCCGAGCAGGTCGCCACGTTAGCGACCATCGCACCCGAGCTCCTCGATGCCGAGCTGCGAACCAAGGTGCGAATGCAGGCAGCCCGGGTTGCGATGGAGCACCTCGGAGACGCCGATTTCGCGCGGGCCCAATATCAGCGTGTCCTCGAGGAGCAGCCCGACCACCGGACCGCGCTCGATGCGCTGCTCACACTGGTCGAGGAGGTCGGCGCAACCCGGGAGCTGGCGGAGCTCCTACGACGGAAGATCGAGCTGTCGGATGACCCGGAAGAGCGTGCAGAGCTGCTGGTGCGCCAGGCGCATCTCTTTCAAAGCGAGCTCGACGACCCCGACTCCGCCATCGAGGCGCTCGACCAGGCGCTCAGCGAGAACGAACATCCCCTGGCGTACGAAGGTCTGGAACGACTCTATCGACGCACGCGCCAATGGGACGCCCTCGCCACCCTGTACGAGCGGGAAATCGACCAACGCGTGGGGGACCCCGCGGCGGTGCGATACGAGCTCGGCGAGATCTGCCTGCAGCGGCTAGACGAGCCGTGGCGAGCCATCGACCAGTTTCGGGAGGCGCTGAGCCAAAGTCCCGAGCACGAGCCGACGGTGCGCGCGCTGGAGTCGTTGGTGGAGCGATCCGAATATCGAGGCGCCGCAGCCGAGCTGCTCGAGCCTTTGTACCTGCGACGGATGGAGTGGGACAAAGTGACCCGCATTCTCGAGGCGCGGCTCGAAGGAGAAACGAACCCGGCGCAGCGCTTGGAGCTCTTGCGGCACTTGGGCGACGTGCAGGAGTCGCACCTCGAAGATCTCGATGGTGCGCTCGAGACATACGGGCGCCTCTTTTCGGAGGACCCCCACGACGAGCACAGCAAGGAGACCCTCACGCGGCTGGCGCGCTCGCTCGGCCGATGGGATCGGCTGGCGGCCATTTTCGACAAGACCCTGCGGGCGGTGGAGGTCGATGACGGCGACACCGCGGCCTTGGCGCTGACCACCGCCAAGCTCTACGACGAACGGCTCGAAGAGCTCGACCGGGCTGGCTACTTCTATCAGCGGGCGCTCACCTACGACCCGAGCCACAAGGAAGCGGGTCGGGCCCTGGCCTCGGTCTATGCTCGAAGCGCACGCTGGGATGCGCTGCTCGAGCTCGACCGGGAGCGGGAGAGCTTTTCCGATTCGGATGCGGAGCGGGTCGCGATTCTGCACGAAATCGCCCGGATCGAAGTCGACGAGCTCGGCTTGTCGGAGGACGCGATCATCACGTTTCGGCGCATCGTCGAGGTGGATCCCAAGGACAAGGAAGCGATCCGCCGGCTCGACGAGCTACTCGAAGCGGCCGAGCGCTGGGAAGACCTCGCCGCGCACGTCGAGTTTCAAATCGACAATGCCCCCGACGGGCGTACGGGGCTCGAGCTCCGTCAACGGTTGGGGTCCCTCACTGAAAGCAAGCTCCAAAACCCGGCCTCCGCGCTCGACATCTTCGAAGACATTCTCGCCGATCGACCAGACTACGAGCCCGCGCTCCAGGCCGTCTCGCGCTGGGTGAGCGATGCCGACCACGGCCCGCGCGCAGTCGACATTCTAGAGCCGATCCACCGGCAGGCCGACGACTGGAAGGCACTGGCCGAGGTGTTGCGTTCCAAGGCCGAGCAGGGAACCGATTCCTTCGAGCGTGCCGAGATTTGGCGCGAAATCGCCCAGATCCGGGAGGGAAGGGGCCGGGACGCCGAAAGCGCTTTCGACGCATGGGGCCGCGCATGGGTAGCCGAGCCCGCCGACGAAACCACCCGCGCCGAGGTGTACCGCCTGGCCGCCTCGCTGCGCTGCTGGGAAGCGTACATCGAAACGTGCGAGCGCGCGGTTTCGGCGACGGAGGAGCCGGCGCTTCGGGGCTCCATCCTCCGGAGCGTGGCGGAGACTCGAGACCAGGAGCTCGGGGACCCACGCGGCGCCATCGACACCCACCGACGGGTATTCGAGGCTGATCCTGACGCCGAGGAAAGTCTCGACCAGCTGGAAGGCTTGCAAGTCATGGTCGGAGATTGGCAAGGGCTTGCATGGGTTTACGAGAGAAAGCTCGATCGCGCCCACGATGCCGAGGCGCGAGCCCAGCTCCTCAATCGGCTGGGCGCCCTCTACGAGGAACAGCTCTCGGACCCGGAGCGCGCCGTGTCGTACTTCGAGCAGGCCACCGGGGAGAGCCCTGACGACCCGGACGCCTACGTGGCCCTCGATCGCCTCTTCGCATCGGTCAACGACTCGGAGAGGCTGGCGGGGGTGCTCGAGCGCCGCATGCAAATCGAAATCGACCCTGAGGTCGTGGTGGAGCTCGGGCTTCGCCTCGCGGAGCTGTACGAGGCGCAGCTCGGACGGCCCGATGCGGCCTGCGACGCGCTCCGAGCGGTCGTCGAGGCCGACCCCGAGCATCGAGGCGCCCTCGAGGGGCTGAGCCGGCTCTATGAGCGTCAGGCCCAGTGGCCGGAGCTGGTCGATGTGCTTCGGCAGCGGGCGGATGCCGCGATCCACGAATCCGAGAGGGTCCTACTCACCCATCAGCTCGGCAACGTCTTGGAGCGCGAGCTCGATGACGAGCTGAGCGCCATCGCGGTCTACGGTCAGGTCCTGCGGATCGATCCGACGCACGAGCCTTCGGTGCGAGCGCTGCTGCGAATCACCAAGCTCGACGACTATCGCGAAGATGCCGCGGCCGTGGTGGAGCCCCATCTGCGGGCGCAGGCTCGGTGGAACGACCTCGCGACCCTTCTTCGGTTGCGCGCCGATGCAATGACCGACCCCCACCAAAAGGCCGAGCAACTGGTGGCGCTGGCGGACGTGCATGAGCAGGGTCGCCAAGATCCCAATGCGGCGCTCGATGCGCTCTTGCAGTCGATCGGCGAGCGTGCCGACGATGACGAGATCCTCGATCGCGCCGAACAGCTGGCCCGAAGCCTGCAGCGTTGGTCGGATTTGATCGACGTGTTGTTCACGGAGGCGAGCGCCAACTTGGATGCGGATCGCGGCGCGGCGCTTTACCGGCGCGTAGCCCGAATTTGTGAAGAGGATCTGCGTGACTTGAGCCGAGCGATCGAAGCGCACGAACGCGCCCGCTTGCTGCTCGGGGACGAACCTTCGACGTTGGAGGCGCTCGATCGGCTCCTCCAAGCCACCGGTCAATGGGAACGGCTGCACGACGTGATCTCGCGGCGCTTGGACCTGCAGGATGCAGATCGCCCTACGTTGCTGCTCCGACAGGGTCGGCTTCGGGCAAGCCATCTCGGGGACTTCGAGGGAGCTCTGGGAGCCTATCAGAGGGCCATGGAGCAGGATCCAGGGCGCGACGATGCTCTCATCGCCGTGCGCGGCTTGGCACAAAAGCCCGAGGTCGCAGGCAACGCGCTTGCTCTGCTTGAGGAGTACTACCGGGGAGCGGGCGACCTCGAGCAAGTCGTGCGACTTTACGATCAGCGAGTCGAGCTGGCGGCGACCGACGCCGATCGGGTCGCTCTGTTGACGGAAGCAGCCACGATCTGGGAAGAGGAGCTCGGTCGTCTCGACCAAGCACTCGCGGTGACGCGCGAGGCGGTTCGCATCGACCCTCGCGATCGCCTGCTGATCGATTCGCTCGAGCGGCTTGCAGAGCTGTCCGGAGGATGGGCGGAGCTCGATGGGCTCGTCGACGACATCGCGGCACGCGGAGACTTGGATCGCCGCGAGCTCTACGAGCTGAGGTTGCGCTCGGCCGCCTGGGCGCGCGACCGCATGGGAGACTCCACCCGAGCCGAGCGCGCGCTCAACGAGGCCCTCCAGATCGATCCCGAGCCCGTCGAGGCCTACGAGCAACTGGCGGCGCTTTTGCGTCAACAGGGTCGGGCTGCGGACCTGGTGACCATGCTGCGCGCTTGGGCCGACGTCGAGCCCAGTCCGGATCAGCGTGTCGCGCTTCTGCGGGAAGCGGCCGAACGCGCCCGCGAGGAGCTGTCTCACGGCGAGCTGGCAGCCGATTGTTATCAGGCGCTCATCGCGATCGAGCACGATGACATGGAGGCGCTGTGCGCTCTTTGCGAGATCCGCAGCGGCCAGTCCCGATGGAACGAGGTGGTCGGGTTGCTGGAGCGGCAGCTCGAGGTCGCGGCAGACGACCAACGCGCCTCGATTGCTCGCTCCATGGGCGAGGTCTACCGAGACCGATTGAACGACCCCAGAGCAGCCATCTCGGCGTACGAAAGAGCACTCGATTTGGACGAGCACGACGCATCGGCCATGGACGCGCTCGAGGGGCTATACCGGGATCACGATCGGCTCGAGGCGTTGCGAGCTCTGCTCGAACGACGCGCCGAACGGGCGACGGGGCCGGAGCTCACCGCGTTTCAACTCCGGTTGGCGCAGCTCTACGAGCATTCCTTCCGCGACCAGCACGCGGCCATCACGATGTTCCAGCGAGTGCTGGAAGTCGATCCGGAAAACGACACCGCCCAAGCAGACCTCGAACGACTCTTCGAGGCCACCGGAGCCTGGGACGATTTGATCGCCTTGCTCTCGTCGAGGCTGGGCCTCGAGTCCGAAGAGAGCCAGCGACGCTTGCTCGAGCGCATCGGTCACATCCACGACGCCAAGCGTGACGATACGGATGCCGCGATCGCGGCGTTCCAGCGCATCCACGAAGATCTCGGAGCAGACGAGCGCTCGTTGCAAGCGCTGGCGGCTCTCTACGAACGGAAGCAGAGCTGGACCCAAGTGGCGGACGTGCTCGAACGACTGGCCGGACACGTCGAGGGTACGGAGGCGATCGATCTTTTTCACCGCGTGGCGGATCTTTGGGAGCAGCACATCGGCGACGCCGAGCAGACGGGAAGGGCGCTCCGCGCCGCTTATGGTCGATTCCCGCAGGATCGAGCCACGGTCGATCGATTCAAGCGCCATTTGGAGGCGCGCGGCGACTATCGCGCTCTTGCCGAGGTGCTCGATGCCGAGCTCCAATCTGCCGGATCCGAAGCTGCCGAGCTGGCGTTGCTTCGCCAGATCTCCGATGTGTACCGGGATCGACTCGACGATCCAGCTGCAGCCGCAAGCTATCTCGAGCGGGCCGTGGCCCTCGATCCCGAGAACCGCGGCGCCCTGGTGCCGCTTTGCGACCTGTACATGGCGGCTGGACGTCAGCAGGACGCCGTTCCGATTTTGCGCAGGATCATCGAAAGCTTCGGGAGGCAGCGCGGGAAGGAGCTAGCGCTGCACCATCATCGCTTAGGTCAAGCCCTGGCCGCAGCAGGCGACACCGCGGGCGCCCTCGAGGCGTACGACGCGGCCTTCAAGATCGATCTGACCAACGTGGCGATCCTTCGTGACCTGGGCAAGCTCACCCATGCCACGGGCGATTTGGACCGGGCCCAAAAGAGCTTTCGGGCACTCTTGCTGCAAAAGCTCGAGCCCGACTCGGGTATCCACAAGGCGGACGTGTACTACTACCTAGGCGACATCGCCGCCCAACAGAACGATCCGCGGAAGGCCATCACCATGTTGGAAAGGGCCCTTGCCGAGGACGCCAGCCACGCGCAGGCTTCCGAGCTCCTCGGTAGACTCAAGGGCTGACGCATGCTGACAGGAAAGGTTTCGATCGACGGCCGCCTCGTCGAAAGCCGCGAAGCGCGCGTGTCGGTGTTCGATCGGGGCTTCTTGTACGGGGACAGCGTGTTCGAGGTGTTTCGGACCTACGAGGACGTGCCTTTCGCAGAGAGGGAGCATCTGGAGCGTCTGGCTCGCTCCGCCGAGCTGCTGATGATTTCTCTGCCGGTTTCGCTCGAAGCGCTTTCGAACGAAATACGAGAAACCTTGCGAGCCGCCGGTCCGGGCGATTGGTACGTGCGCGTGGTGATCACCCGCGGGAGTGGGCCACTCACTTACGACCCATCCACCGCCACGACGCCGCTTCGCGTCGTCATCGTGGCGCCGCTGTCGCTTCCGCCGTCGCACTACTACGAGCGAGGCATCGCCGTGTCGCTGATGCATGCATCGAGACCGACCGACGATGCCCGCGCCTCCGGTGCCAAGGCGTCGAACTACCTGGCCAATCTTCTAGCGGTTCACGAGGCCAAGCAAAAAGGGGCGCAAGAGGCCCTGATGCTCGGGCGTCGCGGCCAAATCCTGGAGGGCGCCTCGAGTAATCTCTTCATCGTGAAAGACGGAAAGGTTCGAACGCCCGAGCCCGAGCCGGGGATCCTCGTGGGAATCACCCGGGCGACGATTCTGGCGGCCGCATCCGAGGAGGGCATCGAGGTCGAGGAAACCGAGGTCCGGCCCGACGATCTCTACGGCGCGGACGAGGCGTTCATCACGAGCAGCATCCGGGAGGTGATGCCGGTCGTGTCGGCGGATGGGCGCACCATCGGTGACGGCGCACCCGGACCCGTGACCGGACGTCTTCGCGCGGCCTATCGGAGGGCCGTCGATGCCGCGATCCGGACCGGGGTTTGACGGGCCGCCCCCGAAGCACTACATGCAACCGCCAGGACGTTTTCATGTCGGATACCAGCAAGACCGAATCGCGGCGGCGCAGAAAAAAGGCCGCCCAGGGCAAAGACCGGAAGAAGACCCTCGAAAAGCAGGGGACGACTCCGAAGTTTCCCATTCATCCGGACGACGAGGCGAGCCGCGCCGAGGCCTGAGGGCTCGCGGGCGGTTGCGGCCCGAGCTCAGTGAAGGGTGTGTGATTCGCCGTCGTGTTCCACGATCGGCACGCCGCCTTCCGAAAGCCGCTCGGTGCGACCCAACGTGGGTGCCGGAGGGGGCTCGGTGGCAGCCTGCAGGGCTTCGAGCTGCTCGCGGTGAGCCATCTGTGCGAGCTTGAGGTGATGGTAGCGGCGGCGGCGTCGGTAGGCCACGACGACCAAAATTGCAGCCGCCACCCAGATCGTCGTTCCCGTCAGCAAGGCGGGCACGATCCGGTAACGGGTCCGCAGGCTTTCCCGCCACTCCCGCTCGAGACCCACTCGAGTCCAGCCGTAGGCATCGGCCAGGGCCGCGTCGAACGTCTCTCCGTTTCGCAGTAGATGGATCATCCGTTGAAATCGTCGCTCGTCGCTATCGCTGCGGCGAAGGAAGCCCACGACGTCGGCGCTCTGTGCGTAGGCGAGATTGACCTCGTAGGGACGGGTCGGAAAATGCTGGTCGAGCTCTGAAAGCCGGAGCATCGATCGCTGGGCGGCGGCGCGCAGTAGCGACTCCATTCGCGGAAGCAAGCGCACCTCCGATTGCTGGATGGCGACGCCTTCGCCGAACCAGCGAGGGACTTGGTGGCCGAGCACCGCGCGATGAAACGCCACATGGGACAGCTCGTGGACGAGGACGACCTCGAGGTCCGGAGGTTCCCATGTCCGTGGAGCAGACATGCTCAGAACGATCACGCCCCAGGGGGGATACGCAACGCCGGTCGCGTAGTCGGGCGGTGGTGAGCCGATCGGCGCCAAGGCGCGCATCTCCTGGGGGTTGCGAGCGATGCGTATCACGAGCTGATCGTCGATGGGGACGCCGAACTCCGCCACGACACGGCTCCAATGATCGTCGAAACCATCGATGAGCTTCGAGGCGCGATCCTGGAGCGATTCGGGAAACGTCCAGACCACCGACCCGATCCGTTCGGTGCGATAACCTTCCGGGGCGGCAGGCAACGCGAGCTCGGTTGCTTCCTGAGCGGCGGCGACCGCGGGAAGTGCGAGCCCCGCCCACACCGAGAAGGCTACCGAGAGAAAAGCTTGATGGGACCTACTCTTCACCGGGCCTAAATCTTAGCAGTGGCGGCTTCACCTCGTTAGCACTACGTCGGTCAATGATGAGGTAGGTTACACCTCCAGCCAGGAGCGCTCCAGCGACGACGTAAGGCCAGGCTTTTTTCCACCTCCGTTTGGCTCGCGACGGCTCCCCCTCGTCTCGTTTGGCCTCGGGCTGCTTCGCCTCGGGCGCCTTGGATGCGGGGGTTGCGGGTGGCGGTTCCGACCATCGAAGCTGGGCTTGGTCGGCTCGGCTGCGAATGAAACCGATGCGCTGCTCGCTCGTGCTGTCATCGAATGTGACCATCCCCTTGTAGAACTGCGCGGCGCTCACGTCGAACACCTCGATCACGACGCTGCCTTCGCGCCGGACGACCACCAGTGCATCGGCCCCCGCGATCAACCCAATGCGCTTGTACGATGCGAGGTCCTTGCGAGGATCGAGCCCGAGGCCTCGACGAATCGAGCGCAACCCTTCGAGACCATCTTCTCCACTCGGCGACTCGCCTCGCATGGCCGCGCTCAACGCAGGATCGGTGGGCGTGCGCATTCCCGAACCCTTGCACTCGGCTTCGAGGAACGACGCAATCTCGCGCAAGGTCTCGTCGGGATCCCCAGCCACGACGACGGCGACCTTCGGAGGGAGGGGAGGGGGCGCATCGGAGTCAGAGTGAGAGTCAGCGACAGTGCCAGCGCTAGCGTCAGCGTCAGAGTCAGTGCCAGCGTCGGCGCCGGAGCCCTGCGCCCGCGCGGGATTTGCCGCCATCAGGACTCCCGCTATCGCCAACCACCACGGCACCCCGAACGATAGGCAACGGGGCGCATTCGCGCTAGCGTGCGACCGGCTCGACGATGGGTGAAAAGCCTACTTTCATGCACGGCGTGTGCCTGTGCCTCGGGTACGACGGGACGGATTTCCATGGCTGGCAGGCCCAGCCCGGGCTCCGCACCGTCCAGGGCATCCTCGAAGAGGCCATCGATGAGATGGGAATCGAGCACGGACCGGTCCGCGGTTGCAGCCGGACGGATGCGGGAGTGCATGCGCTCGGGCAGCTTGCGAGCTTTGCCGCCGAAATCGAGGTGCCGCCCGAGGGCTGGATGAGCGGGCTCAATACGCGGCTCCCCGAGGATGTCGTGATCCACGACGCCCGGGCGTGCTTTCGCCGCTACAACCCTCGCTTTCATGCCGCGTACAAACGGTATCGTTACCTCATTCGCTGCGGGCCGCGGCGAGACCCCATGATCCGTCGGCAGGCTTGGCAGCTCGGCCCGCGTGGAATGCGCAAGGACGTGAGGAAGCGGGGCGAGCGCGTCGAAGACTATCTCGACGTCGATGCCATGCGCGCAGCCAGTGCCCATTTCGTCGGCGAGCACGACTTTCGCGCGTTTCGTCAGTCGGGCGATCAGCGCGAGGTCTTGGTCCGCGAGATGTTCCAAGTCCAAGTGACTCCGCATTCGAACGGGCGGCCCGATCTTTTGGCCATCGAGGTCGTCGGCAACTCCTTCATGAAGAACATGGTGCGGATCATGGTGGGGACGCTCGTCGACGTGGGGCGCGGGCGGCTGTCAGCGGACGACGTGCCCGGCATGCTGAGCGACACGGCGGAACGATCTGCAGCAGGTCAGACGGCGCCCGCACAAGGACTCACCCTGGTCGAGATCGTCTTGTCACGTTTCGATGGCCCGGGAGACGCCTTCGACCGTCCCACGCCGGCCGAGCCTCCCTGCAGGGGCTAGAACGTGAGTCCGAGCCCACCCGTGAAGTAGAGCTTGTCGCCCAAGGCTGCCCCGCTCTTGTCGTTGACGCCCGCCAACTCGAAAAAGAAAAACGAGCTGTTGATGCCCCAGTCCTCGTCGAGCGCATTGGCACGCCGCGGATTGATGAAGTTGAGCTCCAGGGCGAACCGCGCCGCCCACCCGAGGCCACCGCTTCGTCCGCCTTGCTTTCCGGCGCCCGTGTTCTCGTTGTAGAATAAGTTGGTGTAGCCGATCTTCCCGCTGAACACGAAGGGCACCGGCGTTTCTCGTGCGAGGGCGTCGATTCGAAGCACGACCATGGTGTTGAGGGGAAAGATGCTGAACTTCAACGTTTGCGTGGAGGGAGGGGCGGTGCCTTTGTACCCGGCCCAGCCGCCCGCAATGTCGATGCCGATGGGGCCGACGAAGGGAATGCGGTACAGGAAGAAATCGAACGTGACGAGGAGCAGCGGGCCGTTTTCGCCCGAGTAAAACTGATCGAAGGCCTCGTTTCCAGAGGGATGATAGGCGCCCACGCCCAACGACAAGAGATAGCCTTCCGGGCTCCAACCCTCTTTTTCGGCCTGGCCAACCGGTTGTGCGTGCGCGGTTGCGACGCACAAGCTCATGGCCGCCATGACCACGAGGACCGAAGCCGCAGGTTTCACCGGCGTAGCCTCCACACCGCGAGAGCTGCCAGCAGCAACCCAGCCATCCACAGCCCCTCACCCGGCTCACCGTTGGGCAGGACCATGGGGGAGGCCGAGCAGCCGGAGCAATCACCCGTCGTTTCGCAGAATCCCCCCACCTCTGCGTAAGTGACGGGTACCGGACTCGAAAGCTCGCTCAAGTTGGCTTGTGCTTGCACGTTGTCTACGGACACAAACGCCTGATCATAGGCGGCCACGTACACGAAGGCCGACTCGCCGACCGTAAGCCCTAGGTCGTTCACCGCCGAAATCGTCTGGCTAAAGTCGCTCAAGCCGGCGGTGATGCCCAGGGGCTCGGCATTGGCCGGATCGGGGGTAGCGCCGTACGAAGCATAGACGCTCCACTGCTGAATCAGATCTGGCGGATCGGGGTTGGCCCAGGTGATGTTGAAGTTCGTTTGGAGCTGGGGTGTGGTGTTGACGTTGGGCGGAGCAGGTGGTTCGACGTCCACATAGAACGGTGCGATTCCGTAGTTGCTGGCGTCGACGTCACCGCCACCCGGCGCCGTGTTTCGAAACGCGTAAATCTCGTAGGGTGTGCCTTTGAGGCCTGAGGAGTCGCAGGTTACGATCGAGTTGCTGCCTGCCTGCGCATTCAAGAGGTCCTGCAGGGTCAAGCCGCTCACCAAGAAGTTGCTACCCACCACGTACGGATTACCCGCGAGTTCCGCGCACGGCGCGTTGGTTTGATTTCGATTTTGCAGGAGTTGGCACTGCGCACCCTGTCCGCCGACCCAGAGGAACACCTGGCTAATCGCACCGCCCGAGTTGTCCAAGCGGATCTGGAACGTGGTTTCCTCAGGGCTGCCCTTGGGTGACGCGAACGCCAGGCTGCCTCCGGCGCCGCCCGTGCCTCCGGCCCCTGCAGTGCCCCCCGCGCCACCCGCACCGCCGGTCCCCCCGGTGGCGGTCGTCTCCCCTTGCTGCGGAAGCCCGCAATCCAGCCGGTTGAAGTAGCGGAACTGGGTGTTGCTTTGGAAGCCGTTGTCGCCGTTGATCTCGCTGATGAGATCCGTGAGCTGGGCCGAGGCGGTGAGCGGAAACGCCCCCAGCACGCAAGCGACCAGCGAAAGAAGGGTCCGACGAAACTGCATGCGTCGCTTGCCGTGCAATCCCCGGGCCAAGTTGGGCTCCGGAAAACCCTCGTGGTTTCGGTATATGAGCGGACAAACTGGCATGATTTGCCCCTCTTCTACGCCAAGTGCTGACATTTCGTCACTATAACAGAACGCGCTCGGCGATCTGGATGGCGTTCAGGGCCGCGCCCTTTCGGAGATTGTCCGAGACGACCCACATCTGGATGCCCCCCGGATGTCCGATGTCTTCGCGGATCCGGCCCACGTAGACCGGGTCGCGCCCCGCGGCGTCGATGGGCTGGGGGTAGATGCCATGGGCGAAATCATCGACGACCTGCACGCCTTCGGCCTGACTGAGCAGCTCCCGGGCCCGGGCCGCCGTGAGCGGCTTGTGCATCTCGACGGTGATCGACTCGCTGTGAGCCGTCACCACGGGGACGCGTACCGCCGTCGGCGAGACCGCAATGGAGGGATCGCCAAAAATCTTGCGGGTCTCCGAGATCATCTTGAGCTCTTCCTCTTGGTAGCCCGACTCGGGATCGGGCTTCCAATGCATGAGAAGATTGCGGCTCAACTGACCGGAAAGCTTTTGCTTGTCGACTTGCGCACCGCGCACGGTCGCGGCCTCTTGCGCCTCGAAGGCCGCCACGGCCTGGGCGCCAGCGCCGCTGATCGCCTGATACGTGGAGACGATGACGCGCTTGAGGCGGGCTTCGTCGTGGAGTGGTTTGAGCGCCACGACCATTTGAATGGTCGAGCAGTTGGGGTTGGCGATGATGCCCTTCGGGCGATCGGCTGCTGCGTCGGCATTGACCTCGGGGACGACCAAGGGAACTTCGGGATCGGCCCGGAACGCCGAGGAGTTGTCGACCACGATGGCCCCCTTGCTGACGGCCACCGGAGACCACTGCTTGGAGGTGCCGCCCCCGGCCGAGAAGAGAGCCAAGTCACAGCCCTCGAATGCCTCGGGCGAAATCTCGACCACCGTGTGTGCGGTTCCACGGAACATGACTGTCTTGCCGGCGCTTCGAGCCGATGCCACCGGCACCAGCTCTCGCACCGGAAATGCGCGCTGCTCGAGCACGCGCAGCATCTCCGCACCCACCATTCCAGTGGCGCCGGCCACCGCAACCTTGAGTCCCTGAGCCATGGTGTTTGGCTATAGGTTAGCGTCGCGGACACGGCAAGGTGGCTCCTCTTCCAGTCCCGTATCATGCCTCTGGTAAGGAGCCTTCATGAGCATTCATCGAGTTACGGTCGGAATCGGCGTCGCCTTCGTCATCTCCTCCCTGTCCACGCTCCACACTCAAGCGCAGGCGCCGCCGGGATTCGGTGTCCCCACGGACATGCAATCATCGACGGGTCAAGATGCAGCGGACAAAGCGCTCCGTTCGCTTTACGTGCCGGAGGGGTTGACGTCGGACGCGGCCGTCGAGCGGGTCCTCGCCATCTCGCCGGATATCCGTCGGACCACGGCCCTTTTGTTGGTGGCCAAGGGCGCTGCGCTGCAAGCGATGGCGGGACTCGTCCCTCGCCTCGAGCTCCTCGGACGTTACTCGCAGCTAAGCCCCGTGCAGACCGCGGGCATCACCACCGGCAGCAACGTCCCCGTCGATACACTGATCTCGCAGCTCCAGGACCCCATCGCGCAGCAACTCTGGACCGGCCTCACGAGCTACAAGTTCCCATCGCTCACGCGGCAAACCGCCACCGATGCCACCCTGAGCTATTCGTTCACCGGCTCGTTGGCGCAGTCGCTCCCCGCGTATCGGGCTGCCAAAGACAACAAGCGAGCGGCCAATTATCAGATCGAAGCCCAAAACAACAACGTCGCGCTCGACGGACGCCAGGCCTATTACGAGTACGCTCGTGCCGAAGCCGGGCTGGCGGTGGCCAAGTTTCAGCTCGACGCAGCGGTTTCGCAGCGGACAGAGACGGCAGCTTTGGTCAATGCAGGCTCGGCCGCCAGGGTCGACCTGCTTCGCGTGCAGGCACAAGAAGAAGCGGCGCGGGTGGCAGTCGAACAGGCCAACCTCAGCTTGCAGGTCGCCAAGCGGGCGCTTCAAGCGTTGATGCTCTCCGACGAGCTTCCCTCCCTCGGCGAAGATCTCTCTCGGCCCGTCGCGGGGATTCCCCAGGGCAGCCAAGAGGAGCTTCAAGACCAGGCCTACCAGAATCGGCCCGATCTCCTCGCCCTGCGCACGTACGTGGAAGCCAAGCAACACCAGCTCAAATCGGCCAATGGCGGGCGATTGCCCGACATTTTGGTCCGTGCCTCGGCCGAGTATTCCAATCCAAACCTCCGCGTCATTCCGCAACAGCAACGCTTCATCGGCACCTGGGAGGTGGGAGCCGTCGTTCGCTGGTCTCCCAACGACACGATCAGCGCGCAGGGACGGTCGCGGCAGATCCAGGCGGAGCTCGAGCAAGCCTACGCCGATGTGACCAAGCTCGAGCAGCAGATCCAAGTCGACGTCGCGCAGGGCTATCACGGGATCGAGGCGGCGCAAAAGGCCATGGAGTCGGCGCGGCTCGGGCTGGAGTCGGCGCGAGAGGGCTATCGGGTCACCCGCGAGCAGCTCCAAGCCGGCATCGTCAACACGACGACTCTGCTGCAGGCGCAATCCGAGCTCATTCGCGCCCAGGTCGACGTGGTCGATTCGGCGATCGGTCTCCGACTGGCCAAGGCCAAGCTCCTTTACGCCATCGGGGAGATGCCCTGAGGTGCCCATCATCGTTGCAGCGGCGGTGCTGGTCGAGGATGGCCGGGTGCTTCTCACCCAGCGCCACGAACACCAGCATCTGGGAGGCTTGTGGGAGTTTCCGGGAGGCAAGCTAGAAAAGGGTGAGTCACCCGAGGAAGCGCTCGTTCGGGAATGCCGCGAGGAGTGCGGGATCGAGGTGACCGTGGCCGAGGTGCTCGAGGTAACGCACCATCGATATCCCGAAAAAGAGGTGCTGCTGCTTTTCTACCGCTGCGAACTTCGCGAGGGGGAGGTGCGCCATTTGCAGGTCGCCGACCATGCTTGGGTGGCTCCCGCGGAGCTCGGTCGGTATCCCCTCCCAGCCGCGGACGCGCGCGTCGTCGAGCGGATTCAACGACTGCTGGGCGACGACCAGGCTTAGCGAGTCGGGGCGCCTTCGAGGATGATTCGATGGACCAGGCTTCCTTCTTCGGCCGGCAGCGAGACCGGCTCTGCGAGGATGAGGATGCTCGCTCCCGTGGCGTGTGCGTCGTAGCGATAGAGCATGCCCTTGGGAACCTGCTGCGGAGGTCCAAAGGCAGCGCTGAGCTGACCGATGGTAGGCTTGGCTTCGACCAGGTCGAAGGTGATTTGGGTCACGTGATTAGCGGGTGTGGTGAGCGTGGCACGATACCCGTCGTACTTCATCAGTGTTTGGCTCTTGGTACGAGCTCTGATCGCACCTTCCATCTTGGCCGCGACGAAATCGATCGTCGGCCCTGGCTCGGCGAGGGCGCGCGCCGCCTCGCGTACCCGATCGATGCAAGCAGCGTCGCCAATGGCGATCGACTCCGCTGAGTCACCATCTTCGCCGCCCGGTCCGGCGCCGCGCGAGCACGCAGCGCACCCGAGCAAGGTCACCAACCACAAGAGTTTGAGGGGAGGGTGCTTCGACACGACCGATCCAGGCTCCGAGTTTGTACCCCGAAACCCCTCGACATCCCAAAAAGAGCGCGGCTGCTAGCTTCGAGCCAACGCATCGGTGACGCGGGCCGTGCTTCCCGTGCGGATGCAAACCGCGAAAGGATCGCGCGGCGAACCGACTCGTTCGAGCTCCGGTGCGCCGCCGAACAAAGCAGCGGCCGTCCGTTCCAACACCGGCGCGTACGTTTCGTAGGTCGCATCCTCGTTTGGAGCGCGCAAACGATCCTGCACGCGGAAGAAGACCTCGTTCGTGGCGAATTCGAAGCCGAGCCCGGGCTCGTCTTCCAAGAGCCGACATGCGCGAAGCGCTCTGCGAAACGCATCGTCGATGCCTGCTTCGAGGCCCCCCTCGAAGCCGCGCTTGCGGCTGTAGAGAAGCCCCGGACGGTTGTCGGCGACGTCGAGGTAATAGTCCGATTGATGGCCGATCAGCACCACGCCGGGGCCTTGCGGCACGTGCGCGTAATCGGCCACGTCGATGAGCAGCTCATCCGGAATCTTCTTCTTTCGAATCCACTCGTGGAAAACCGGGATCAGCGTTTCGAGCTCGATGTCACCGGCCTTGGTGTAGAGCTTCACCTGAAATTTACTGGCGTGCATGTGGCCTTGTTCACTCTGCCGCGGCGGCGGCCGTGGACTTTTCGGTCAGACGCTGATAGCACGCGTGCGCTGCTTCGATGAACAGCTGTGCCTCGTCCAGAGTGCGGTGCGCGATTTCCGGATCGTCGCTTTCATGGGATTTGTCGCCGTGCATTTGAAGCAAGTAGTTCGCGAACTTGCCGCGCGCGAAAGGATCGTGGAACAGCTCGGTATCGTGTAGGTGTTTCTTGAAGTTGGCAACCACGTCGTCGGCGTCGTCTTTGACCTGCACTTCGAGGTGCCGGACCAGCGCTTTGGCCGCAGTCACCATGGCGTTGAAGCCGCCGGCCGCTGCCGCTGCAGCCTGACCCGCATCGAGGGCGTCTTGCGCATCGTGAAGCTGTTGCTCCGCCTCCTGAAGGCCGAACTCGACGAAGGGCACGATTTCACCGGCGCACTCGCCCACGCCGATGTCGCCGATGGTGTATTCGCGGGGGTCGCCCCAGTCGCTGTAATAGCTCGGGTCTTGCTCATAGGCGGGCGGCTTCTGAATGGGCGCAAGCACTTTGCGAAAGTCCTTCTTGCCCACCCGCGCGATGAACGCTTGGAAGGTTTCGTCACCCTCGCGGTGCTCGAGGTAGTGCTTGGTGATGAGCTCTACGGCCTTCGGAATGTTCTTGGAGGGCACCGCGCCCACCACCAAGCCGTAACTCTTGGCATTTTCGGTCCATTGGCCGCCGAGCACGACGTTGAAATGCGGCACCTTGCGGCCGCCGACTTGGCGGCTGACGCCGGTGAAACCGATGTCGGCCACGTGGTGTTGACCGCACGAGTTGAAGCAGCCGCTGGCCTTCATACGAAGAGCCTGCACGGCCGGGTCGAGCTGGTCTTCGATGAGCGAAAGCCGCTTGCGAAGCTCGCCGGTCAGGCCGCGCGATGACGAGATGCCCAGCTTGCAAGTGTCGGTGCCGGGGCACGAGGTCATGTCGGTGATGGTGCCGGCGCCGGCGTCGGCGAGGTGGAGGGCTTCGAGGCGCTCGTAGAATGCCACCGCATCCGCACCGCTCAGCCAACGAAAGGCGAGGTTTTGCTCGACGGTGCACCGGATCGAATCGCCGGTATACTGGCGCGCCAAACCCGCCAGTGCGCGTCCCTGTGCCGAGGTGAAGTCACCGAGCGGCATCTTCACGACGGCCACGTAGTAGCCGTCTTGCGCCTGAGGTTTGAGATTGTGCTTGGCCCACGCCTGGAAGCGAGCAGGGGCGTCGGAGGGAATCGGCCCCGCAGCGCGCGCGGGCTTTTCATCGGTTGCGTGCAGGTCGGCAAGAAATGCCGTCCAGCGCTCGTCATGGCGAAGGCCTTCGCGCTCTTCGGCGACCAGGCGCTTGAATTCGTCCATGCCGAGCTTCTGTACCAGGAACTTGATGCGCGCGCGGGCCCGGCTCTGTTTTTCGCCTAGGCGGGCAAACACGCGTGACACGGCTTGCGCCAGCGGAAGCAGCTCTTCCTCGGGGCAGAACTCCGCGAGCACCTTGGCCTGCACCGGCACGGCGCCAAGCCCTCCACCGACCACGACGCGGAAGCCTCGTTTGCCATCTCGGACTCGAGCCACCGCGCCGAGGTCGTGGAAGGTTACCAAACCGCAAGGATTGTCTTCGCAGCCCGAAAATGCGATCTTGAATTTGCGGCCGAAATCTTGAACGTCGGGATGCCCGAGCAGGAACTGCACCATCGCGTTGGCGTAAGGTGTCACGTCGAACGACTGCGTGTTGCACACGCCTGCGTACTCACACGCAGTTACGTTGCGGACGCTGTTGCCGCATGCTTCGCGGGTGGTGATCCCGACGGCCGCCAGACGGCGCATCATGTCGGGCGTATCTTCGATGTGAACGAAGTGAAGCTGGATGTCTTGCCGCGTCGTGACGTGCAGAATCGAGTCCGAGTATTCCTCGGCGAGCGCGCTCAGCACGTCGAGCTGCTCCGCAGTGAGCTTGCCGAACGGAATCTTGATCCGCATCATGCCCGGCGCGTCCCAGACGGTGTCGGGCCCCTTGGTGAGATCTCCGCAGGGGAAGGCGAGGGGCTTTTGCCCCGTGCCGTCGTCGCGAAGCCCGTTGTCGTAGCGCTGCCCGTAGACGCCGCGGCGAAGACGGGTCTCGGCAAAGATCTTGTCCTCGATCTTTCCCTGCTTTTTGAGCTCGATTTGGCCTTCGAAGAGATCGACTTCGGTGCCGAGTTGCTCCGGGATGCGATCGCTGAGCTGTTCTTTCCACGAGATCATGGTGCTCCTGTGCCTCCGCGCTGCGGCCTGGCGGTTGCTTGCAAGCCCTGACTATTCCGTAGTTTTCCGGCAGGTCAAGTCAACAATCGTAAAATTGTGATGCTTATTCCCGTTAAAGCAATAAAATCAACGCAATTTACTTGACTTAAAAAGTAAAGATACTGACGGTTAGGCCGTGCTTGCTGCCGGAGACGTTGTCGCTATAGTGCCGCCGCTCGGTGCGCCGCGTTACGGTGTCGGGCACCATTCGGGGATCGTCTAATGGTAGGACTCGAGATTCTGGTTCTCGCTATCTAGGTTCGAATCCTAGTCCCCGAGCCATACTGCCCTCGATTCCCAGGATTACGGATGCGGGGCAGGCAGGACAGTGTTAAACACGCCCACGCAAAAGTGATTCACGGCCCCATCGTCTAGTGGTCTAGGACATCGGCCTCTCACGCCGGTAACGCGAGTTCGAACCTCGCTGGGGTCACCGGAAAAACAAGGGATCGCGTCGGTCGGCGCGGTCCCTTGTTAGTTTATGGCACCCTCGTGTCAGTGGATTGCATCGTGACCTGCCGGCACCTGAACGGTTGCAAAGCGGTCCGGGAGGTCGAGCACGAGCGGCGCGGAGCTTCTTGCCGGGTCGAGGTGCGAGATGTCAGCGACGGGGCCGTCGTTAAGCTCGCCACGGAGCGCAAGCACTTGATCAACCTCCTCAAGATGGTGGCATACCAGGCCGAGAGCGACCTCCTCGCGCTGCTGCGCCCCCACTACGCCCGCGCCGACCAGGAGGGCCGGACGCTGCTCCACGAGCTGTTCGCCGCGCCCGGTGGCATTCGCGTTTCCGACAGCGAGCTGCACATCACGTTGGCTCCCCTCAGCTCGCCGGATCGAACGCGCGCCGTCGAGGCCCTGTGCGACCTCCTCGATCAAACGGCGACCACCTTCCCCGGCACTCGCCTCCGGGTGCGCTTCGCTGTGCGCCCGCGCCCACGCGTCGGGCTCGCCGCTGGAGCGCAGCGCCTCCGGACAGCCGGCTCCTCGCCCGCCGAAAGCGGACACTTTGGGGCTACCCTAGGTCAGGAGGTCTGAGCCTAGAGCTGGTCTATCCAGCTGCGTAGGGCGCTTAGGCTCAAGCCGAATTTGACGTGACCCTTGCCCAGCCCCAACTCGTCGATGATCTGCTCGGCTGAGCATCCTCCAGTTTCGGCGATGGTGAAGACGGGGTCGTGGTCGCCGCCGGAGACGAGAGTCTCGCCTCCGTACCAGGCGTAGTGGCGGTTCTTGAGGTCGGCCGGGTCGATGGAGTCGGCGACAGTGCCGGGGCACACGTCGAAGGCGTCGGAAACGCCGTCATCGTCCGAGTCGAGGCTCAGGGCGTAGAGGCCGTTTTGGCCGGAGCCGATATAGAGGGTGCCGTTGGCGAGGGCGGGGGAGGATTCGACGTCTCCGCCGATATCGGTTCCCCACAGGATGGCTCCGGTTTGGGCGTCGTAGGCGTAGAGGTTGGCTTCGGATCCGAGGAGGTCGGTGCGGGGTGTCCCCAGGTAGACGGTGCCGTTGTCGACCACAGGGGTGGAGTG
>JASFKY010000002.1:0-42802 GCA_050118395.1 Myxococcales bacterium
AAAGGGCGATGGCTGGATGCAAGCCGGTCTTGTAGAAGCGTACGACTGAATCCCAGATCGCATCCACGCTGTCCTTCTCGAGACCCACGCCTCTCGGGTCGGTTTCTCGGTGACTCTTGACGGTCACCTCTTCGGGGTCGAATACGCGAACGGTGACCGGAAGCAGGTCTCGGAAGCGCAGCCTTTGCATCAGCGGCCTCGCGGGTACCCGAGGTTCGGCTGGAGCCAGCGTTCGACCTCGGCCACGGTCATGTTCTTGCGCCGGGCGTAGTCCTCGACTTGGTCTCGGTCGATGGGGCCCACGGCGAAGTAGCGGGCCTGGGGATGAGTCAGATAGATGCCGCTGACGCTGGCGCCCGGCTGCATGGCAAAATGCTCCGTGAGCGAGATCCCCACCTCGTCGGCTCCCAACAGATTCCACAAGGTCGCTTTTTCGGTATGGTCCGGGCAGGCTGGATATCCGAAAGCCGGGCGGATCCCTCGATACTTTTCCGCGATCAGCTCCGCGCTCGTGAAGCCTTCTTTCGGCTCGTAACCGCACTCTCGACGCGCGCGCTCATGCAGCATTTCCGCGAAGGCCTCGGCAAGGCGATCGGCCAGGGCCTTGACCATGATGGCGTTGTAATCGTCGTGGTCCTCTTCGAAGCTTCGGGCGAGCTCGTCGGCGCCGATGCCAGTGGTGACGGCGAATGCACCGACGTAATCGGCTAGTCCGGTGGATCGGGGCGCCACGAAGTCCGAGAGACAGTAGTAAGGTTGCTCGTTCGGCTTGACTCCCTGCTGTCGCAGCATGTGGAAGCGAAGCTGCTCTTGGCTTCGCTCCGCATCGGCCCAGACGACGATGTCGTCGCCGTCGCGATTCGCCGGCCAAAAGCCATACACGCCTCGTGGCGTGAGGAGCTTTTCGGAAATGATGCGGTCGAGCAATTCACGGCCGTGTTCGTAAAGCTCGCGGGCGGCGGCTCCATGAACCTCGTGCTCCAGAATCTTCGGGAATTTCCCTCGGAGCTCCCAAGCAGAGAAGAAAAACGTCCAATCGATGTACTGGGCAATTTCTTCGAGGCTCGCGTCATCGACGATTTGACGACCCTCGAACGAAGGACGGGGCAAGTCTGCGGCACGCCATTCGATCGCCATGGCGTTCTCGCGGGCGATCTCGATGGACACCAACTCGCGATTCTGCCGATGCTCGAAGAGCTTGCGTGATTTCTCCTGCTCGCTTCGATTCTTGGCGTCGAATTCCGCACTCCGCTCGGGGCTCAGCAGAGACGACACCACGTTGACTACCCTCGAAGCGTCGAGCACGTGCACGGTGCTACCGCTATACTGCGGTGCGATCTTCACGGCCGTGTGTGCGCGACTGGTCGTGGCGCCGCCGATGAGAAGAGGAAACTGCAATCCGCGGCGTTCCATCTCGGAGGCCACGTACACCATCTCGTCGAGCGACGGTGTGATCAAACCACTCAGCCCGACGATGTCACACTTCTTTTCTATCGCCTCGTCGAGGATCCGATCGGCGGGGACCATGACGCCCAGGTCCACCACGTCGTAGCTATTGCAGCCCAACACCACACCGACGATGTTCTTGCCGATGTCGTGTACGTCGCCCTTCACCGTGGCGAGCAGCACTCTGCCTTGCGCAGTTGGCTGAGCCGTCTCCTCCTTTTCCGCTTCCATGAACGGCTCCAGATGCGCGACGGCTTTCTTCATGACGCGGGCGCTCTTGACGACCTGGGGCAGAAACATTTTGCCTTGACCGAATAGATCGCCAACCACCGACATCCCGCTCATTAGAGGGCCCTCGATGACGTCGAGAGGGCGCGCGTACTTGAGACGCGCCTCCTCGGCGTCCTCGACGACGTAGTCGACGACGCCATTGACCAAGGCGTGCTCGATCCGCTCCTCGACCGTCCCCTCTCGCCATGAGAGATCCCGTTGGTGAGTCCTACCCTTGCTTTTGACTCGTTCCGCGAGCGCCACCAATCGCTCGGTTGCATCGGCGCGCCGATTGAAGAGGACGTCCTCTACGTGCGCCAACAGGTCTTTTGGAATTTCCTCGTACACCTCGAGTTGGCCTGCATTGACGATGCCCATGTCCATGCCCGCAGCGATGGCGTGATAGAGGAAGGCCGAGTGCATGGCCTCGCGCACCCGGTCGTTGCCTCGAAAGGAGAAGCTCAAATTGCTGACCCCGCCGCTCACCAGGGCGCCCGGACAACGTTCCTTGATTTGCTTGGTGGCCTCGATGAAGTTGATGGCATATGCGTTGTGCTCTTCGATTCCGGTGGCCACCGCGAAGATATTGGGGTCGAAAATGATGTCTGTCGGCGCATAACCCGCTTCGTCGATTAGCAATCGGTACGCCCGAGCACAGATTTCGACTTTCCTTTCCACCGTTTCCGCTTGCCCTTGCTCGTCGAAAGCCATCACGACCGCGCCGGCGCCATAGCGGCGGACCTTTCGAGCCTTTTCGAGGAAGTCCGCCTCCCCCTCCTTGAGGCTGATCGAGTTGACGATGGCCTTGCCCTGCACGCATTTGAGGCCGGCCTCGAGCACGGTCCATTTGGAGCTATCAATCATGAACGGAACCCGCGCGATATCGGGCTCGCCCCCAATCAAATGCAGGTACGTGGTCATGGCTTGCTCGGAATCGAGCATCCCCTCGTCCATGTTGATATCGATGATGTTCGCCCCGTTTCGCACCTGTTGCTGAGCCACCGACACGGCCTCGGGAAAATCGCCCTCGGTGACGAGTCGCCGAAACTTGGCCGAGCCCGTGACGTTGGTGCGCTCGCCTACCATGATGAAATTGGTTTCCGGCCGAATCACCAAGGGCTCGAGGCCGCTGAAGCGCGGGAAGTGTAGCGTCCGTTCCCGCTTGGGACGGGGCGCCACGTCGCGCACGGCGGCGGTAATCGCGGCGATGTGATCGGGCGTGGTGCCACAGCAACCACCGATGAGATTCACCATGCCGTCCTGGGCAAAACCACGCAGGAGCTCGGCCATTTCCTCCGGACTCTGGTCATACCCGCCGAAAGCATTGGGGAGGCCGGCATTCGGGTAGCAATGCACGTAGCAGTCCGCGATGCCGGCAAGCTCCTTGAGAAAGGGTCGCATCTCGGCCGCACCCAAGGAGCAGTTGATTCCGATGGCCAGGGGCTCCGCGTGCTCCATCGAAACGTAAAATGCTTCGACCGTTTGCCCCGATAGAGTACGACCGCTCCGATCGACGATCGTGACGGAGATCACGATGGGAAGTCGAACTTCCTTTTCTGCGAAGACGTCATCGATTGCGCATAGCGCAGCCTTGGCATTGAGCGTGTCGAAAATCGTTTCCACCAGGAGCAAGTCGGAGCCGCCTTCGATCAGCCCTCGCACCTGCTCTGCATAGGCCTCGCGCGCCTGGTCGAACGTGAGAGCACGGAACCCGGGGTCGTTGACGTCGGGGCTCAAGCTCAGAGTCTTGTTGAGAGGCCCGATCGCACCCGCAACGAAGCAGGGGCGGCTGGAGTGGGCGGCCGTGGCTTCCTTGGCCAGACGCGCCGCCGCCACGTTGATCTCGTGCACGGCGGACTGCAGACCATAGTCGGCCTGGGAAAACGCATTGGCATTGAACGTATTGGTTTCGATGATGTCGGCGCCGGCATCCAGGTAGGCTCGGTGAATCTCGCGGATGACGTCGGGCCGGGTCAACACGAGCAAATCGTTGTTGCCTTGAAGGCTCGATGGATGATCCCCAAAGCGATCGCCACGGAAATCGTCCTCCTTCAAGCTTGCGCGCTGGATCATCGTGCCCATCGCGCCATCGAAAAAAGCGATTCGCTGATCGAGCAGCGCCTCGAGCTTTCGGGTTGTGTCGTCGTCGTTCATACGCCCTCAGAGGCTTTTTGCCGGCCCCGGGTCATGACCCGAAAAGCGGCCTCGCGCCCGTGAAACGGTGGCCCACTCGATGTGGGATGCTCTGCTCCTGATGGGTTAAGGTAGACTATCAGGAACGGACGCGCTGCCGATGAATTCCAACCGATTGGCTTTTGGTACCGCATGGGTTCGCTTCCTGCTGGCGGCTGGCGGAATCTGGCTCGTCCCGCTGGCGTATCCGCCCATGGCGACGCACCGCTGGGTATTCGTCGCGTATGCCGGGGTTGCGATCGTCGAGCAGTTTTTGATTTGGCGGGACATCGGAGGACCCTGGCGCCCTTTCCTCGGCGGCATTTTGGATATGGCGCTCCTGACCTTCATCGTCCAGCGAGTAGGCTCGTCGCGGACCGTGATCGTGGCGCTCTACTTCGTGGCGGGCATCGTGAACTCATTGGTGGTCACGCCCCGAATGGGCATGGTCGTCTCCGCGATCGGCGCGGCGATGTATTCGGGCGTCGTCGCGTTGGAAGTGCGTGGGGAGCTTCCTTTCGCGCCCGATGCGCCGATATGGCTCCAATCGAAGGTGCCCACGCCGGTGGACGGCTTTCTGCAAGCCCTGATGGTGACGGTGCTTTTGATCTTCGGCACCGCCATCGTGGCCAGGCTGGTGCGGCGGATCAACCAGCGAGAGACCGAGCTCATGCTCGTCAACCAGCGGCTGGCCGAGCTCTCTCGGCAGGATCCACTGACCAAGCTCTGGAACCGCAGACACATCCTGAGCCACATCGAGCAGGGTCTGGCATGGCTGAATCGCGGCCGGCCCATGGCCGTCGTGATGATCGACTTGGACCAGTTCAAGCGTGTCAACGACAGCCGGGGACACCTGCAAGGAGATCAAGTGCTGCAAAGCGTGGCGGACGCGCTGAGGCGATCCACCCGAGAAGTGGACGTCGCGGGTCGATACGGCGGTGACGAATTCGTCATAGTCCTGGCGGATACGAACCAAGAAGAGGGACGTGCGGCCGGCAACCGTTTCGTCACGGCCATTCGCGAGGTGGGGATGAAAGTCGACCCCGCCAATCCCATCACGGCGAGCGCGGGGCTCAGCATTGCTCGCCCCGGAGACACGGTCGCAAGCGTCTTGAAGCGCGCCGATGATTTTGCATACTCGGCCAAGAGCAAGGGCGGCAATCGTCTTTGCGGCTAAGGCATGGGCGATAGAGTCTTGATTGCAGGGTGTGGCGACGTGGGCAACGCGTTGGCCGCCCGATTGCTCGCCGACGGGTGCGAGGTTTGGGGCATTCGGCGCCGAGTCGAGGCTCTTGCACCTGGAGTGAAGCCATGGCGGGTGGACCTGCGGAATTCGAGCGGGCTCGGAGCGCTCCCCGCAGCCTTCGATGTGCTCTTCTACACCGCAAGCGCCGACCACAGAGACGAAGAGCACTATCGGTCGATCTACGTCCACGCGCTACGAGATCTACTTCAAGCACTACGTGAGGCCCGATGCCCGCTTCGCCGAGTATTTTTCACCTCGAGCACTGCAGTGTACGGGCAGAGCCGCGGACAGTGGGTGGACGAGACGTCGGTAACGGAACCGTCGGGTTTCAATGGGCGTGTGTTGCTGGAAGCCGAGTCCCTCGTACGCCAAGCGCCGGAGCGAGGCATCAACGTCCGATTGTCGGGAATCTATGGCCCCGGCAGAACTCGACTCGTTCGGCAAACCTGGAGTGGAGAGGCCAAGGCCAACGACAGCTGGACCAACCGAATCCACGTGGAGGATTGCGCCGGTGCTCTGCATCATTTGATGCGCCTGCAAGAGCCGGCGGGGCTCTATCTGGCGTCCGACGACGAGCCGGCCACCAGCGCCGACGTCGTACGATGGCTCAGCGCCGAGCTCGGGGTGAAGCCCCCTCCAATCGAGCAGACTGAACGACTCAACAAACGTTGCCGCAATGCCCGCCTTTGCGACGGTGGATTTCAGTTCCGGTACCCGACGTTTCGCGATGGCTATCGGAGCATCGCCCGCCAGTTCCTCCAGGAGCAGCGCGCAGCGAAGTGAACCGTCAGCCGGTCCGACGAATCAAGTGAAAGCCGAACGGGGTTTCGACGACGTCACTCGTTTCCCCTACCTCCAGCGCAAAGGCTGCAGCTTCGAAGCCCTTGACCATTTGTCCGCGCCCAAAGCTTCCGAGATCCCCTCCTGCTTGGGCAGATCCGCAATCGGAGTGCTGACGCGCCAGCGTCGCAAAATCGGCGCCGTCCCGCAGCTGTTGCTCGATTTCGCCAATCTCGGTGCGCGCTTGCTCCTTGCTTCTCGTCGCGGATGAGCGTTCGGAGCCCGCGTACATGAGCAGGATGTGTGAAGCGCTGATCTGATCGGCCATGGGTCCCCCTTTTTGGTGCGGTACCGTACCAGGAATTCCCGTCAGGCAAAGACACTAAAGCGGCTGTAGCTTCTCCACGCACCGTTTGGCGACCTCGAGACGGTCCACCTTGCCCGACCGATTGAGCGGGAGCGAATCGAGTAGGCACACCGTTTTTGGACGTTTGTGCGGCGCCAGCTCACGTCGAAGACGATCCTGCAACCCTGCGGAGTCGAACCTCGAAGGCTCCGTGACGATGGCAGCCACCACTTGCTGGCCCCATTCGTCGTCAGGCACGGCAAAGACGCATGCACTGGCAACGCCAGGTACGGTCTCGAGCCAAGCCTCGATTTCCTGCGGTGCAACGTTTTCCCCTCCGGTGACGATGATGTCATCCATTCGGCCCTGCACCGAGAGCTGTCCATCGGGAAGCCAGGCACCGGCATCGCCGGTTCGAAGCCAGCCGCCGTGGAGCCGGAGCGACCCGGCCGATTCCTCTTCGAGGTAGCCATCCATGAGCACGTCGCCCCGAATTTGAATCTCGCCCTGCTCGATCCGCACCTCGATGCCCCGCAGAGGTGGGCCGCAACCCGGCTTTCCCGCTTGTTTCAAGGTCTGCGTGCTGACCTGCGAGCAAGCTTCGGTGCATCCATAGGTAGCCAACGCGACGACGCCTCGCTTGGCTGCCAGGGCCCGCAGCGCAGTCGGAAACGAAGCGCCGCCGACCAGCACGGCGCGAAGGTGTGGGCTCGGCGTCCAAATGGGGCTCTGGCAAGAGAGCAGCCTTCGCAACATCGTCGGCACGACACTCGCCAAGGTCACCCGGGAGCGCTCCATGAGGTCGATGGCTCGACTCGGATCGAACGGTCCAGGGCTCAACACGACGCAGCGCCTTGCTATCAAGCACCGAGTCAAGATCGACAGTCCTCCCACGTGGGCAGGTGGCATGCACATCAGCCATCGATCGTCAGCCTTCCATGGTAGATTCGCCGCGTGGGCAGCTTCGGACGCGACGAAGGCGCGGCGCGAGAGCTTTGCACCACGGGAGTTACCGCTCGTGCCCGACGTATAGACCACGGCCAGGGTCCGATCGGGGGGCACCGATGCCCGTGCCAGGGATGTCGCGCTCGGGTTCGGCGATCGCACCGGACCGTCGATGAAATGCGCAGGCTGCGCTCGATCCAAGATCTCTTCACGTTCCCGCGCGGTCAGTCGCGGATGTAGAAGAACGGCGGGGCATCCGATCTCGAAAAGGGCATAGAGCCAAAGCACGGAATCCAGATCCGCCTCGGGCGCCAGAGCGACGCGCTGACCCGCCTCGACGCCCCGTGATCGAAGAAGCGAAATCGCAGGACGGACGCGCTCCGCGACCTCCTCGTACGACAGGCTCTGCGCGCCTACGACCAGGCAATCGGCCGTCGGTGCTTCCCGAGCGGCCGCGACGATACTGAGCTCATCCATCGGCGTCCTCGTCGAAGAGGATCCCCAGCCCGGGCCTGTCGTGGGCCACGATCTGCCGCGCCGCAATGGCTGCGATTTCACATCGGGGCCACAAAGAAAGTGCGGGGTGCACGCCGAGGCCGGCAGCGAGCTCCGTTTGGAGGGTCAAGGCAAGCTCGGCGGTCGCTGCCCGTGCGATGGGGCCCTCGAACGTGTGGGAGACCAACGCGGGCACACCGTGCTCAGCCGCACGCTCTGCGACCTCCAACGAGGCGCGCAGGCCACCGAGAACCGTCGGCTTCAACACGACCGCGCGTACCCTGCCCGTCTCGAGCAGTCGACGGGACAGCTCCTGATCGGCAAGGGTTTCGTCCAGTGCAAAGGGCAGCGGCAAGGCGATGACCCGCCGCCAGTGCTCCGGCGCGACGGGCTCTTCGATCAGCTCGAGCTCCAGCGCCCCGAGCGAATCTGCACGTTGCACAACGAGCTCCGGTGAGAGGCGACGGTTTGCGTCGAGCCGAAGGGGTAAGCGGGGGTGCGTTCGCCGAATCGACTGGAGAGCGGCCAGCTCCGCATCCAAGTTGGATCCGATCTTGAGCTTCAAGTGGGTCGCCCCGTCCTCGATCAGGGCATCGACGTGCGAAGGCCACGCTCGAGGGCTCGGCTCGCTGACCAAATCGGCAATTGGGATCGGAGACCGGTGGGCCCGGCCTCCGAGAGCCTCGTGCAACGGCTCCGATCGGTTGCGGCCCAGCCAGTCGAGCAGCGCGGTTTCCAGGGCAAAACGCGAGGAGGGGCAAGCCACCGGATGCGCTGCAAAGACATCCGACAAGAGCGCTGCGGGGGTGGCGAGTGGATCGACGTGCACGGCGCGCTCGGTGAGCCCTCGAAGCTCCAGCGTCACCTCTTCGATCGAATCGGGCGAGTAGCCCGGCAGCGGCGACGCTTCCCCCAGGCCGGCCATCCCATCGCTGCGCATGAGCTGGAGCACTGCAAAGGTGCGTCTGCTCATCCCCGCGCCGGCGCCGACCAACGACTGTGAAAGGTCCCCTTCGAGCAGATCGACCCTGGCATGCAAGGCCGTCACAGCGCGATCCCGATGGAAAAGAAAACCCCAAAGGCCGAGAGAAGCTTTGCGGTGCCTGCCAGCGTCTCGTTGAGGACCGCCCCTCGATCGTGAGCCACCGATCGAAAGAGACGCACCGCCCAGGGGGCGGTGAGCCAGGGAAGACACACCCAGGCGCTGCTCGCGCCCGCAACGAACATCCCGATCGGCGTCGCATAGGCCGCGACGAGCAGCAGAGCGTACTCCCGAACGCCACCGGCTCGGCCCAGACGGACCACCAGCGTACGTTTGCCTGCGCGCGCGTCTCCTTCCACGTCGCGAACGTTGTTCACGACGAGAATCGCGGTGGCCAGCGCGCCGATGGGAATCGAGGCGACCCACACGGTGCCCGGGACGTATCCCGCTTGGACGAAGGCCGTTCCGCCTACCGCGACGAACCCGAAGAAGGCCATCACGAAGACATCTCCAAGGCCGTTGTAAGCCAGCGGAAAGGGTCCACCCGTGTACGCGAGACCCGCGGCGATCGAGGCGATGCCGATGACGATCACCGCTGGACCGGCAATCCAGGTCAGGTAGAGCCCCACACCGAGCGCGAGTGCGAAAGTGACGAAGATCCCACGTCGGAGGAGCGTCGAATCGAGAAGGCCGGCTTGGGCGGCCCGAACGGGCCCCAGCCTCTCCTCGGTGTCCGCGCCTCGTTGGAAGTCGTACAAATCGTTTGCGAAGTTGGTTCCGATTTGGATGAGAAACGCGCCCAGCAAGGCCGCCAGCGCAGCGTCGGCACGAAACGCTCCTGCATTCGACGCGCACGCGGTGCCCACGGCCACCGGAGCAAAGGCGGCCGTCAAGGTAGCCGGACGTGCCGCCAGTATCCAAGCTCCCACCGAGCGGGGCGCTATCGTGCTCATCGCGCCACCTCCGTTTCCAAGTCGATGAGCGTCGAAGCCACGTCCCCAGGCGCTTCGATCAACAAATTATGTCCTGCTCCTTCGATGATGCGCGCCCGCAGATGCCTGCTTCGCAGTGCAAACGACCGTGCGATATCCGCGAACTTCGAGTCCAACGAACCGGCCATGAGAATGATCGGGATGGGAGTCTGAACGAGCTCAGAGCCGTAGTCGGGCATTCGTGCGAGGCCTAGCACCTCGATCGCCCGGGCGAGCCCCTCGGGATCATGACCGAGGCGAAGGGTTCGCTGCTTCTCGAGCACATCGCTCGAAAGCTTTTGTTGAGTCTCGAACAGGGGCTGCTGCTCCCACGAGTCGACGAACGAGCGGATTCCCTCCGTCCTCAGTTGGCGCGCCCGCGCCCCGTCGATGGCGCGACGCTCCGCCCGTGCTGCCTCGTCGGTCAATCCCGGATGCACGCCGACCAAAACGGCGGCATCGAACAGCGCCGGACGGGTCGCGAGGAGCCCCAGCGCGACGCGCGCACCCATGGAATAGCCCGCGAGGAGCCGCGGCCTGGAGGATTGGGAGATTTCGTGCGTCAGTCGGGACAGCTCCTCGTCGAAGGACGGACCGCACGCTGCCGACCCCTCGGGACCGTGGCCCGTCAACGTGGGCCTCAGCGGTGGGTCCTCCGGATTCATGAGCTCGACGACCTCATCCCAACTCGCTGGCGACCCGCTGAATCCGTGCAGCAAGACCCACATCAGCAGGCCTCGCGGCGCAGCGCCCGCTCCACCCGCTCCAGCAACTCCCGGCCGAGCTCGAGGGCGCTGTGTGGAGACACCACGGCTTCGAGGACCGTGCATCCCGGTCGTGCATACGCGGCTTCGAGCGCCTCCCGAAGACCGCTCACGGTCGAAGCGCTCGAAAAGGCGCAACGATAAGCCGCCGCCGCGCTCCGGAAGTCCGCGCCGTGCGGGGTCGTGAAGTAGGGAAGCCAAGATTTCTTTCCGCCGTGGGCGATCGGGAGCTGATCGAAGATTCGACCGCCTCCGTTTTGAATCACGACGATGGCCAGCGGTGCGAGCGCGCGGGAGGCCAACTGAAGCCCGTTGAGATCGTGCAAAAAGCTGACGTCGCCGATCAGGAGCGTGGTCGGTCCATCGACCATCGAGGCCACGCCGGCTGCGCCGGAGACGACGCCGTCGATTCCGCTCACCCCGCGTTGGCAATACACCGAAAGCCGCTTGTCGTTGGGCCGAGTCCAGGTCTCCACGTCACGGATGGGAAGGCTATTTCCGAGCACCAACGCACTTCGAGCAGGAAGCGAATCGACGACCGCTCGGGCGGCTCCCGCTTCCGTCAGCTGATCACCGGCTTCGGCCACGATGTCGTCGGCGGTGCGCCAGACGATCGACTCCGCACCCTGCATACGCGAGGCGAATGCTCCGTCGCGCCGTGATCCATCTAGCTCTGCGGGACCCAGAGCCCGGACCACGGCGCCGAGGTCAGCCTGAACGATCGCGTCTGCATCGGACGTGGGGTCCGCCCATTTCCACGGGTGGACGACCACCCGGCGTATTCGATGGCTCGCACACAGCTGCTCCCAGCCCGTGGAGATCGGCGCTGCTCCGAGTTGCAAGACGAAGTCCGGAACGCAGCCGGCGCGCCCACTTTCGGTCCGCCAGATCGTGTCGAACGCACCGAGCGCATGCCGAAGGCCGTGGTACCTGAGCTGACTGGATGCCTCCGCCAAGAGCAGCGCCCCGGAACGCTCGCACAACGCGTCGATCGATGCCGCGTACACCGCGCTGTCGACATCGGCTGGACCGCACAAAATGATCGGCCGTGCCGACGAGTCCAGAGCTTCGGCCACCGAATCGGCGATCCGTGCCGGTAGCTCTTCGCCTTGCCGCGAGAGAATCGAGCGCGTTCTGTGTAGCTCGGTGACGGGCTCCGACAAAAGTCGATCGACGCGCGCACGGAGCTCGTCACTGGGCGGGACGGGCTCGAGGGGCTTCCGGGCTTGCGCATTGATGTGAACCGGGCCGGGTTTTGCTCCGGTCGCCTCCGAGACCGCCTGCACGATCAGCCTGCGAGCGGCTCGAAGACCGCGCTCGTCTCCGCGTGGCTCCCCGAGGTTTGCAAAGAATCGCACGTGCCTTCCATAGAGACCGATTTGGTCGGTGGTTTGGTTCGCGCCGCAGTGATGAAGCTCGGGAGGGCGATCCGCCGAAAGAACGATCAGTGGCAGCCCCGCTTCGTTGGCCTCCATGACCGCGGGAAAGTAATTGGCCGCCGCGCTCCCCGAGGTGCATAGAAGCAGTGCGGGAGTCAGGCTGGCACGGGCGCACCCCAGCGCATAGTGAGCAGCGGATCGCTCGTCGATCGCGCTGATGCACTCGAGCTCGTCTTGCTCCAGAGCTGCGATCACGAACGGAGTCGAGCGAGAGCCGGGGCTGATGACTGCCCGTTGGACGCCAGCGTGCACCAAGCTGTCGATGAGCAGCCGGGCCCACTGCGTCTGTCGGTCAGCGGTTGTCCCCATGGAGCGCTCCTAGAAGCGCCTGCATCTTGAGCTCGGTCTCGACGTACTCGGCATCGGGATCGGAGTCTCCCATGATGCCTGCACCCGCGTAGACCCATGCCTTGCCATCGCGCAGCAAGCCCGAGCGCAGCGCCACGACGAATTCGCCGTCGCCGCTGGCGTCAGCCCAACCCACTGGTGCGCTATACCATCCCCGGGCCAAAGGCTCGTGCTCGGTGATCCACCGAATCGCCTCCTCGGTCGGAACGCCCCCGACTGCAGGCGTCGGATGCAGCGCGCGAACGAGATCGAGGATGTGCGTTGGCTCGTGGAGGTGGCCTTCGACCGGGGTCTGCATGTGCAACACGTTGGGGAGCTCGCGCAAACTCGGCTCGGGAGCGGAACGAAGCGAATCACAAAATGGCTCGAGCGCTTTGAGAATCGCTCGCACCACCAATTGATGCTCTTCCCGTTCCTTCGCGCTGGCCATCATTTTCGCCGCCTCGCCGTGCGCGGTAGAGCCGGCGAGCGCCTCGCTGAGCACGGCGGGACCGCGACGCGAGACGAGAAGCTCCGGCGTCGCGCCGAGGAACGTTGCATCGTCGCGCCACAAGCCAAAACGCGTGCAGCCGGGGAATTGGGGCTCCAAGCGCTTGAGCACGTCCAGGGGCCCCGCCCCGGTCTCGAGCTCGACGACACAGTGACGGGCAGCCACGACTTTCTCGAAGACACCCTGGCGGATTTGGCTACGAATCTGCTCGACGCGGCGAGACCACGACTGGCGGTCGGCCTCTTCGATCCGGCGCGCAGATACCGGCGATGGGATCACGCCGATGGGACGTTCCAAGCTGCCCCATAGGGCATCGAACGATTCCATCAGCGCGTCTACGTCTGCAGACTCCGCTCCGGTGGTGGCCAGGGACAACCATGCGCGCTCGCCCACATGATACGTCCACCTCGGCAACAGGAGAAAACCATCGCCAAAGCCGTCCCAAGGAGGCCCGGCGGCGCACCCGCGAGCAAAGGAAGCACCCCCGAATACCCGGGGCGCGGGGCTGGCCGCATCCGCCACGTGCTCTGCGCGCTCGAAGAATCCCACCAGCGCCCCCGCGTCAGTCGGAAGCATGCCCGCCACATCGAGACCGGCACACGCGGCGCCCTCGGGCGGATCCCACAATAGGCTCGCTTGACTGGGGAACGCGCGCAGGAGGGCATCGGGGGGGGCCACGGGCGCCGGGACGGTGACGATCACTCGATCGGAACCCATGCCCCGCGTCCGCAGGGCCCGTTCCAAGAACGCACGCGAAGTATCGCGGCTGGGAAGTCCCTCGAATGCAAATGCAGCGCCTTGAGACCTCACGACGATGTCTCCCTCGGCTCGGCCACGAACAAGGTACAAGCACCAAACGTGAGGGGCTTGGCTTCGATCACGTTCAAGCCGCAGTCGCTCATGAGCGAGACGAACTCGTCGGCTGGCGGAAAGGCGGCGATCGACTCTTGGAGATATTGGTATTCGCGCGAGCCGGACAGCATGCCGCCCAGTCTCGGAATGACCTTTCGGACGTGGAATCGCGCCAGGGGACTCAACCATCCGACTCTGGGCTCGCCGAGCTCCAGGACCGCGACTCGACCGCTCGCCTTGGTGACTCGGGCCATCTCGAGCAGCGCGGCTTTTCGGTCGGGCACGTTGCGAATGCCAAATGCGATGCAGCAGCCGTCGAATGAGTCGTTTTCGTAAGGAAGCGACTGCGCGTCCCCTCGTTCCAGCCGGACCCGGTCGCCCAAGCCGCTGCGTTCGACCTTTTCGACCCCCACCTCGAGCATTCGCTCCGACGGATCGCTACCGATGACCTCGGCGTCGGGATGCAACCGGGCGATCATCAGCGCGAGGTCTCCCGTGCCTGTGGCCAGATCCAGAACGCGTGCGCGCGGGGGCAGCGCCATGGCTGCCACCGTCTTGCGCCGCCAGGATTGGTCGATTCCCATCGACATCAGTCGGTTCAGCAGATCGTAGCGGCCGGCGATTTGGTCGAACATCGCCCCCGAACCAGGTTGAGGCGCCCGTTGGTGCACCGCTTCGCTCACGTGCCACCTCGCTCGACCTTTTGCGCATGAAGTCGTGCGTTTTCGAGAACCTCTTCTTTGCGAGAGTGAAGCCGCATGTGTCCGCGCTGAATCCCTTCCCCAGCCAGCGCTCGAAGCGCCGCCAGGTTGGAGGCCATGCCGGCCGCACCCATGACCACCGCGAGCTCCCCAGCGTTCTTGACACCCATCAGCTCGAACCCTGCGCGCACTCCGCGGTGAACCCGGGTGGACCCGCCGACCGTGCCCACGGCCATCGGCATCTCCAGCGTTCCTTGGATTCCGCTCTCGGTGCGCCGCCAGACGACCAACGGCCTGTAGGTACCCGAAAGCGATGCAAACGCATGGGCACCCGCCTCGATCGAGCGCCAGTCCTGGCCCATCGCGAGCGCCACGGCATCGACGCCGTTCATGACCCCCTTGTTGTGGGTCACCGCGCGGAACGGATCGAGCTCTGCAAAACGACTTGCCTTGACGATGCCGTCGGCGAGATCGGGGCCCCCGAGGGCGTCGACGCTGACGTCGCAACGCACGAACACCCGACGCCGTAGCGGAAGATTGCTGAGGATGCGCAGTCCCACGGTGCCCCCGGTGAGCTCGTGGATATGGGGAGCCACCGCCTCGGCCACGGCGTCTACCACGTTGGCACCCATCGCGTCTCCAACTTCGACGTAGAGATGCACGACCAGCACCCCGTCATGCTCGTCGAGAACGCGAACGTCGATGTCGCGGCAACCACCGCCTCGGCGAACCATGCCGGGGATCGCTCCGTCGGCGATCTCGAAGATCCGTTCTCGTTCGGCTTCCACCCGGGATTTCGCATCCAGCGGGTCGGGCACGTCGTCGAATTGGACTTGCGTGGTCATGATCGGCGCGGTGGCCTCGCCGAAGAATCCACCTGTCATTCGCACTTGCCTTGCGGCGTTGGAAGCGGCGGCCACGACGGAGGGCTCCTCGACCGCCATGGGGACGAGCACGTCCATGTTGTTCACGCGAAAGTTGAGCGCGATCGACAAGGGTAAACCGTGTACCCCGATCACGTTCTCGCTCATGCGGTCCGCGATCTCGAGCGTGAGCTGCCCGCCGTCAGTCAGATGCCTCACCGACTCCTCGGAGAGCAGACCCGTCTCTATCATCACCTTAAGTCGGTTTGTGATGTGCTCGCGGTAGAAGCCCGGGATCCGGCTGGTCACCGCTGGTGGTTGCTTCGACATCAATGCCTCTCTTGTTACTCGCTAGGACTCCCGGTGAACGGTGGCCCGTGCCACCGTGAACAGTGCTTCACGTGCGCGGCTCTCGGGGAGATCGCGCAAAGCAAGACAGGCCGCCTCCGCCTCGCGAATGGCGACCTCCCTCGTCAATTCCAATGCGCCCGTCCCATGGAGCGCAGCCACGAGGCGCGATTTGGCGTGCTCGGGCATCTGATCGTCGGGGCATACCACCAACTCCTCGACCACCGCTTCCAAAGACGGGTCCCGCTCCAGAGCGACGATGACGGGGTGCGTCATCTTGCCCTCGCGGAGGTCGGTGAACGGAGACTTCCCGATCGTGGCGCCGTCGCCCGCGTAATCGAGATGATCGTCGATGAGTTGGAAGGCGACGCCCAGGTGCAGGCCGTATTTCTCGAGCGCTTCGCAGGCGTTTGCATCGAGCCCGCCGGCCCGAGCTCCAGCGAACATGGCCCAGCGGAAAAGCGCCGCCGTTTTACCCTCGACCACCCGCATGTAGGTGCTCATCCGGGCATCGATGCGGCCGCGGTTTTCGAGCTGGATGGCCTCTGCGAAAATCATTTCATCGATGATGTCGAGAAGTCGGACCAGCACGTCCGGCATCTCGGCAGCGCGGACGCGTCGCAGGGCATCGACCAACAGCCAGTCTCCTGCAAAGATCGACGCCGCGTTTCCATAGAGCGTGCGTGCGGCGGGGACTCCGCGACGTTGGTCGCCGGCGTCCACCACGTCGTCGTGCAGCAACGTGGCGCAATGCACGAGCTCCACGGCGACGCCGAACTCGCGGGTCTTGTCGTCGAGACCGTCCCCGAGCCGCGATGCGAGCACCACGCACATGGGCCGCAATCGCTTGCCTGCGATTTCGAGCAAATGATGCGCGCTCTTGTGCACTACGCTCTCGCCGACCGGCACGCTTTGAATGCCTTGCTCCAGTGAAGACATGTCCCACTTCACCAGCTCCGCCAGATCCGCGAGGTGAGCGGATAGATCGCCGAGTCCTTGCGAATCGCAGACGGCCCTCAAGCTCGACAGAACATCCGAAGACGTGTCGCTCCGAATCGCGGCGATCAGAGACATGACAGGCCCCCGTTGCGTTTCCCCTGGTTCATCGGTCGTCTTCTTCTGCGGAACGCAGCTCGCTGGGGTTGATCGCCCGGCCCGCCACGAGCAGTCGCACGAGCCGCTCGCCCGCCCTTGATAGCGCAGTCAGGCGGGAAAGTCGCTTGCGCATGAACTCGATACGGCGCCGCTCGGAGGTGCTCAGGCGCCCCCGAACGTTGTCCAGGAACTCTTGGGCCTCGCCGAGCGCATCGTTGGCCTCGCGGATCAGGTTGAGCTCGCGACGCTCGTAAACTCGCCGCAGCAGCTTCCAAATGCTCGTTTCTGCTTGGTAAAAGTCCTTGCGCTCACCCGGGCGCCACGTCTTGCGCACGGCGCCCCAGCGCACCAGGTCCCCCAGTGAGAGACTGACCGCGCTGCTGCTCAGTCGAAGCGTGTCGGCCAAATCGGCCGTCGTGAGGGGGTCGGGAGACAAATACAGGACGGTCCAAAGGCGACCCATGTGCCGACGAAAACCCCAGAACTCCATGAGGCGCCCAATAGCATCCGCCGCCTGGAGCTCGGCATGGCGCCACAAGGGCTCGGAATCATTGGACTCTTGTTGCTTTGCTGCAGCGGTGGACACGTGGGCGACTCAGTTCGTTCAAATTTTCTTGAAGAGTCGTAGGGCTGTGGCAGCCCATCGTCAAGCGAACCCTCCAGGGCCGCGTTGCTGCGCTTGGGTGCTAGACTCCGCGGCCCCATGAGCGCCAAGTTGAACAAATACAGCAGTCGAATCACCCAGCCACCTTCTCAGGGCGCATCGCAAGCGATGTTGCACGCCACCGGCCTCAGCCGCGCCGACCTGGACAAGGCCCAGGTTGGTATCTCGGCGGTCTGGTACGAGGGCAACAGCTGCAACATGCACCTCAACGAGTTGGCGGCGGTAGCCAAGCAGGGTGTGGTAGACGCCGGGCTCGTCGGCATGCGGTTCAACACGATCGGTGTCTCGGATGGAATCTCGATGGGCACCGAAGGCATGAGCTATTCGCTTCAATCGCGGGATTTGATCGCGGACTCGATCGAAACCGTGATGAGCGCGCAATGGTACGACGCCAACATCTCGATCCCGGGATGCGACAAGAACATGCCGGGCTGCATGATCGCGATCGGCCGGCTCAATCGGCCCGCGCTCATGATTTATGGTGGCACCATCCGGGCAGGTCGTGGAAGCGAGGGCGAAAAGCTCGACATCGTGTCGGCCTTTCAATCCTACGGCCAGTTGCTTGCGCACACGATCGACGAAAGCAAGCGCCTCGACATCATCGAAAACGCCTGTCCCGGGGCCGGAGCATGCGGCGGCATGTATACGGCGAACACGATGGCTTCCGCGATCGAAGCCATGGGCATGTCGCTGCCCTACAGCTCGTCGACGCCCGCGGAAGACCCGAAAAAACGGCAAGAGTGCTTGGAAGCAGGCCGCACCATTCGGAAGCTGCTCGAAAGGGACATCAAGCCGCGAGACATCATGACTCGCGAAGCCTTCGAAAACGCCATGGTGACGGTGATGGCGCTTGGAGGTTCGACCAATGCGGTGTTGCACCTCATCGCGATGGCCCGCGCCGTCGATGTGCCCCTTTCACTCGACGACTTCCAGGCAGTGAGCGACCGGGTGCCTTTGTTGGCGGACCTCAAGCCGAGCGGCCAATACGTCATGGAAGACCTGCACCACGTGGGAGGCACGCCTGGCGTACTGCGACTCTTGCTCGAGCACGGGGCCCTTCACGGTGACTGTTTGACCGTCACCGGCAAGACACTGGCGGACAATCTGGCTGCTCTTCCCGATCTGAGCGCAAGCCAGCAAGTGATTCGTCGTTGGGACGACCCGATCAAGGCGACGGGCCATTTGACGATTCTGCGGGGAAGCCTCGCACCCGAGGGCGCCGTCGCCAAGATCACGGGCAAAGAAGGTCTGTACTTTCAGGGGCCCGCCAAGGTCTTCGACAGCGAGGAGGACATGCTTGCTTCGATGGAGCGCGGTGCAATCACCAAGGGTGACGTCGTGGTGATTCGCTACGAGGGACCGAAGGGTGGTCCGGGCATGCCCGAGATGCTTTCGCCAACGTCGGTCATCATGGGAGCCGGGCTCGGCAAAGACGTCGCCTTGATCACCGACGGCCGGTTTTCCGGCGGCTCGCACGGTTTCATCATCGGTCACATCACCCCGGAGGCGCAGGATGGAGGCCCCATTGCTCTACTGCGCGACGGAGACACGATCACCATCGACGCCCAAAAGCGCTCGATCGACGTCGGTCTCGATGAGGCAGAGCTGGCGAAGCGGCGAGCATCGTGGAATGCGCCACCCCTAAAGGCGCGCCGAGGCACACTCTACAAGTACATCAAAAATGTGAAGCCTGCTTCGGAAGGCTGCGTGACCGACGAATAGGCTCTCCGCTCACCTGAGGCCTGTGACTGCTCATGGCCGGCAAGGCACCGTTGAGCCGTTTTTTCCTGCGATTTCGTGGGTCGACCCTAGAGTGAGGCTACGGGGCAAGCTTGGGCTAGCCACAGGGGAGCGACATCATGTACCTCAACAAGCGCGGCCTCCGCGAAATCAGAGACGTCCTTTTCAAGCAGCCGACCGTGGGCCGACTGGTGACGACTGCCTGGGTGGCGCCGATCTACCTCGCGCTTCGTCAGGGCACGGTTGCCTTTCGAGCGCTCGATGAAGTCGTATGCCCCGAGTACCGAAAGCAAGAGGTGAACCGGCCGGTCTTCGTGTTCGCCAATCCACGTAGCGGAACCACCCTCACCCACCGCCTGCTCAGCCTCGATGACGAGGTCTTCACGACCGTGAAGCTCTATCAGACGATTTTTCCCTCCGTCACCGCCACACGAACCTTCAAGCGCCTGATTGAGCTCTCCAAGGGTCCGGCCGGGTCTCTTCTGAACCGGGCCTACGGCTTGCTCAACGGCCCGCTCGAAAGCCGGTGGCAGGACGTCCATGCGCTGAGTCTCGACCAACCCGAGGAAGACGTCTGCACGCTGCTTTGGAGCCTGACCTCGCCGGCAGCGGGTCTGCTCTTTCCTTTCATGGACGACATACCCAGCCAGACTTGGATCGACCGCCAGTCGGCCGAGGAACGCCATGCATTCATGGACTCGTACGAAAATACGATCCAACGCCATGTGTTCGAAGCCGGAGGCAAACGCTTCTTGAACAAGAACGTCTTTTTCTCCACGCGCGTACGCACGGTTCATGAACGTTTCCCCGATGCGGTGTTCGTCTATCTGGTACGCAATCCCATCGACTGTCTTCCGTCCTTCCTGAACATGTTCTATCGAGCATGGAAGGCCCACTCTCCGGGCATTCAGCCGGACGGCGAACAGATTCAAGCGCTCAAGCGACTCGGCTACGACTACTACCGCTATGCGCTCGAATGCCGCAAAGAGATCCCCGCAGATCAGTTCATCACCATCCGGTACGAGGACCTGGTCGCCGATCCGAAAAAGACCATTCTCGGGCTGTACGAGCGCCTGGGCATGCCGGTCAGCGCGTCTTTTCGGGCCAAGCTCGAGCGAGCTTTGATTTCGCAGCGTGATTACGAAAGCGCACGCACCGTGGAGCTCGATTTCTTCGGGATCACCCAGGCAGAAGTCCGCCAGGAGCTGCGTGAGGTGTTCGAGGAGTTCGGCTACGAGACCGGCGCCCAAGCCGACTACGCCGAGGCCGCGGAGTAGAACCAGCCCGTCCTCGAGCGATTTTTTCAAGCGGGTCGCACCTGCCCGGCTGCGTTGTAAAGTGACGTCCTTCAAGGAGGTCTCATGACGACCGAAGCGAAACGATTCGAGTTCGCGGGAAGCGAGGGGCACGCTTTGTCGGCCCGAATCGACCTGCCAGCTGCGGAGCCCACGGCATGGGCGGTGTTCGCCCATTGCTTCACCTGCTCCAAAGACAGCCGAGCGGCCCGCTTCATCGGTGCTGCGCTCGCCGCGCGAGGGATTGCGACACTGCGGTTCGACTTCACCGGTCTCGGAGAAAGTGAAGGGGAGCTCGGAGCGACGACCTTTTCCCACAACGTCGGTGACATCGTCGCAGCGGCCGATGCGCTCAGACAAAGCTACCGGGCCCCCGCTTTGCTCGTCGGGCACAGCCTGGGAGGTACCGCAGTCCTCGCCGCAGCGGCAAGGATCCCCGAAGTCCGAGGCGTCGCCACGATCGGAGCTCCTTTTGATCCGGAGCACGTGACGCGGCTCTTTGGGGAGTCTATGGCCGAGATCGAGTCGAGCGGGCAGGCAACCGTCGAACTCGGAGGACGTCAATTCAAGATACGCAAGGAATTCGTCGACGACCTTCGAGACCAATGCAACGCCGAACGAATCGCAGCTCTCGACGAAGCGCTGGTCTTGTTTCACTCACCGCAGGATCAAGTCGTCGACGTAGAGAACGCACGCCTGATCTTCGAAGCGGCGGAGCAGCCCAAGAGCTTCATCGCGCTCGATGGCGCGGATCATCTCCTGGGACGGCGCAGCGACGCGCGCTACGTTGCCGACGTTCTCGCGGCATGGGCCAGTCGTTACTTGCCCGACGAGTCGGAGCGGGAGAGACCGAACGGTCGAGCGAAGGGAGAGGTGGTGGTCGAAGGGAAGACTCGCAGCCTGCTCCAGCGCATCGAGGCCCGCGGCCACGTTTTTTCGTCCGATGAGCCCTCGGACAAGGGCGGGGCGGATCTTGGCCCCAATCCCTACGATCTTCTGCTAGCCAGCCTGGGCGCTTGCACGTCGATGACCCTCAAGATGTACGCCGACCGCAAACGATGGCCTCTGCAATCGGTGCGGGTCACGCTACGACACGGTCGGGTGCATGCGGAAGACTGCCGCGACTGTGAGAAGACATCTGGAATGATTGAAGTGATTGACAAAGAGCTCGAGCTCGAAGGCGATCTCAGTGAAGAGCAACGTGAACGGCTTCTCGAAATATCGAGCCGATGCCCCGTGCATCGAACGCTGATCAACGAAATCAAGATCCGGTCGGAGCTGACTTGACCACACTGGCTTCGCTCGATGACCTTTCGCTCGCGCTCGGAGGACGAAAGTTGTTCGATGGGCTCTGCCTGCAAGTGCACCAGGGCGATCACATCGGGTTGGTCGGACCCAACGGGTCGGGAAAATCGAGCCTGCTGCACCTTCTCGCTGGAACGATCGAGCCCGATGCAGGTTCGGTGCGAAAGGTGCCTGGCGTCCGAGTCGGTTTCCTTCCGCAGGAGATCGAATCCTTCCCCGATCAGAGGCTCTTCGATTTCGTGTTCGAGAGCGTCCCGGAGAGGTCGGAGCTTCGCCGAGCCCTGTCCGAAGCGTCGTCGCGCCTCCGCGAGCTCGAACGCTCCGGCACGGCCCGGCAGGAGGATCTGGCGTCCGCAGGGAGCGAGCTGGCCACGTTGCACGAGCGAAACGGAATTGTCGATGCACGGTTCTCGGAGCACGAAGCCAAGCGCATCCTGCACGGTCTCGGGTTTTTGCAAAGCGACCACCACCGTCGACTCTCCGAGCTGAGCGGAGGCTGGAAGATGCGGGCGGTTCTCGCCTCGCTGCTCTTCCAGAAGCCCGAGCTTCTGCTTCTCGACGAGCCCACGAACCACCTAGACATGCCTTCGGTGGCCTGGTTTTCGAAGTTCTTGAGTAGCTACAGCCACTGCTTCTTTTTGGTTTCCCACGATCGGGAATTCCTCGATGAGCAGATCAACCGTGTCGTGAGCTTCGAGCCCGAGGGTATTCGCACCTATCGCGGCAACTACGAACAATACCTCGCGCAACGAGCGGATGAACGCCAAGTGCTTGAGAATCGAGCGAAAAACATCGAGCGGGAACGGGCTCACCTCGAACGGTTCGTCGAGCGGTTTCGGGCGAAAGCCAGCAAAGCTGCGCAAGTCCAGAGCCGCGTTCGAAGGCTGGAGAAGCTGGATACCATCGAGTTGCAGCGCTCGGCACGGCAAGCTTGCTTCTCTTTTCCCTCGACGGAGCGTGGTCCGAGAATTCCGATGCGTCTCGACGACCTGTCCAAGGCCTTCGGCGCGCACCCAGTGCTCGAGCACGTCTCCTTGTCGGTCGACCGTGGGGACCGTATCGCCATCGTCGGGCCGAACGGAGCGGGTAAGACCACCTTGCTGAAGATTCTCGCGGGAGAAATCGAGCCCTCGGAGGGACGCATACATCTTCCGGGCCGGTCCGACGTTCGGTACTTCGCGCAGCACCATGCGGATGATTTGAGACTGGATCGTACCGTCCTGCAGGAAGTGAGTGATGCAAGCGATGGCACCAGCGCCGAACGTGTCCGCGCCGTGCTCGGAGCGCTGCTGTTCGACGATCTGGGCATCGACAAGCGAGTTGGAGTGCTCTCGGGAGGCGAAAAAGCACGGGTGGCTCTGGCCAAGATCCTGGTTCGTCCCGGCAACGTGTTGCTCATGGACGAGCCTACCAACCACCTCGACCTACAGACCACCGAAGCCCTGACCGACGCGCTCCAAACGTACGATGGCACCCTACTCTTCGTGAGTCACAACCGTTCGTTCATTCGCAGGCTCGCAACCAAGCTCTGGGTCGTGCACGACCGCCAGGTCGAAGCCTACGCAGGTACGCTCGACGATTATCTGTGGTCCTGCCAGGACCGCGATGTCACACCTGCAACCGAAGCCGCCATCGAGCCGGCCGAAAGCAAGAAGGCGCGTGGGGCTCGAAAAGAGGAGCGCAGAAGGGCAGCCGAGCTTCGCGCTGAGCAGAACCGACGGCTCAAACCACTCGAGAATCGAATCCTCGAGCTCGAGGAGACAATCGGGGCCCTGGAGCGAGCGATCGAGCAGCACAACGAGGAGCTGAGCAATCCCGAGGTGTATGATGACGCACCACGTCGCGACGCCTTGCTCCGAGAGACCCGAGACGCGCAGCAAGCTCTGCAGAGGTCGCTCGAGCAATGGACCGAGGCCCACGAGCAACTCGAGGCCGCGCGCGTCGACCTCTTCGGTCCGACGCACGAGGAATGCTGACGCGCGGCGATCGAGCGCCGTCCAGGCCCTTTCCATCGTCTCGGTGCTGCGATACACGGAGCTCATGGGTACGCCTGTAAAGAGGACACTCCACGAGCTGGGAAACGGGATCTTCGCGTATACGCAGCTGCCGGGTTCGTGGGGCTGGAGCAACTCGGGTCTCATCACCGACGGGGGGGAGAGCCTGCTCGTCGACACCTTGTTCGATGAGAGGCTCACCGCCGAAATGCTGGAGGCGATGCGGCGCGCGACATCGGCGGCACAGAACATTGGAACGGTGGTCAACACGCATGGCAATGGAGACCATTGTTACGGCAATTCGCTACTCGCCGAATCCGAGATCATCGGGACCATCGGATGCGTCGAGGATTTGCGCGAGGCGCCGGCAAGCCGCAACCTGCTCTTGATGCGCGCTGCCAAGGTGGCGCGAACGCTAGGGCGAGGCGCGCGAGCACTGGGCCGCGTGCTCGACGTCGTCGGTGTCCACAGACTGTCCATTTTGATCGAAGCAGGCGAGCTGGCTCTCCCCCTGTTCGAGGACTTCGACTTCACGTGCGACACGGTTCTACCGAATCGAACGTTTCAGGATCAGCTGGAGATTCTCGTGGGGGACAAAAAGGTCGTGCTCATCGAGCTCGGTCCCGCGCATACGCGGGGCGACGCGGTGGTCTGGGTACCCGGCGACAAAACACTCTTCACGGGCGATATTTTGTTCAAGGATGCGCACCCCATCGTCTGGCAAGGACCGGTTTCGAACTGGATCAACGGCCTCTACCGGTTGCTCGAAATGGACATCGAGACGATCGTTCCCGGGCACGGCCCACTGAGCGACAAGTCGGCCTTGCGGGAGATTCTGCATTATCTCGAGGTGCTGAGCGGAGAGGCGCGCAAACGCTACGATGCCGGCATGCCGCCCGACGAGGCTGCGTTCGACATCCAGCTCGCGGAGTTCGATCGTTGGCTCGACCCCGAGCGCGTGTACGTCAACGTGCACACGCTCTATCGGGACTTCAGCGGAAATGCCGCGCCGCCCGACGTCTTGGCGATGTTCGCCGGCATGGCGCGGAATCGCAAGCGAGGGCGTGCTAAGACGACTGGCGTATGAATCGGCCGTTGCGAATCACGCTCATCACGTTTGGTACCCTCCTTCTGCTCTCGATCGTCGCGCTCGCGCTGGTTCCCATCTTGTTCGAGGACCAGATCGTCGGGCTCGTTCGCTCGAAGCTGAACGAGCAGGTCGATGCCACGATCGACTTCGAGGACGTGGACCTCACCCTGCTCTCGACCTTCCCCAATCTCACCGTCGAGGTCTCGGCTCTCACCATCACGGGAAAGGAAAAATTCGAGGGCACCCAACTGCTTTCAGCGCGGTCCATTCGCCTCGGAATCGGTCTTTTCACCTTGATCACCGAGGACACCATCGAGATCGAATCCGTCGAGATAGAGCAACCGAAGGTCCACGTGGTGGTGACCGAGGACGGTGCTGCGAACTACGACATCCTAGCCGAAACACCCGAGCCTGCGGAGCCGTCACCGCAATCCCTCGACTTCGAGATCAAGCGCTACCAAATCGATGACGGGTCCATCCTTTACGAGCAACCAGGGACTCGACTAGCGCTGGACGGGCTGAGCCACGTCGGGCGCTTACGAGTCGCCGGCCCGGTTCAAACGCTGTCTTCGCAAACCAAGGTCGAACGGATCACCGCGAAGCTCGGCGGCATCCAGTATTTGAAAAAGGCCAAGGGCCGTCTCGATCTCGACGCAACGCTACAAAGCCAGGAGCAAAGCCTGACCATCGACGAGATCAGAATCGCGATCAACGAGCTGGCGCTCCGAGGCTCGGGCTCCGTCGGATGGAGCGGCGAAGGTCTGATGGTCGACTTGAAGGTGGCCTCGGAGCGAGGAATGCCGCTCAAGGCTTTGGTTTCGGCGGTTCCCAATGCGTACTCGGCCGATTTCGAGGGCATGAAGGCCAGTGGAAGTTTTTCCATCGAGGCCGAGGTGGACGGGCAGCTCGGTCCGGAAGACGACGACATCCCCTCCTTTCTGGTGAAGGCACGTGTTCAAGACGGCACCGTCAAGTATCCAGACTTGCCACTCGCCATCAGCGACCTCGAGCTCGATGCGAAGGCCGATCATCCGGGGGGCAATCTCGACAAACTGATCTTGGACGTCTCGAAGTATTCGATTGCCGCCGGCCAGAGCCACGCCAACGGCCACGTCCGGGTCACCCAGCCGCTTTCACGGCCGCATGTGGACCTGGTGCTCGATGGTCGCTTCGACCTCGCCGAGATAGCCAAGGCCTACCCGATTCCCGACGTCGCGGACCTCGGGGGGGTCATCCAAGCCAACATCGACTTGAGCGCCAAGGGACAGCAGATTTCCAAGCTGACGGGCCAAATTGCGGCCAACGACGTGACCTATCGAGCTTCCGGGGTCCCCGAGGTTCGAATCTCCTCCGCGCGTGTCTCTCTCTCGCCAAAGAGCACGCGGATCGAGGAGCTTCGAGCGGAGATCGGCAGCAGCGATGTTCGCGTGCAGGGGGTGGCCTCGCCTCTCACCACGTTCCTGAGTGACGAACAAAAAATCACCGCGACCGCTTCGCTGAAGTCGAAGCGCCTGCGCGTCGAGGACCTCTTGGGAGAGCCGCAGCCCGAGCAAGCGAAGGGCTCCGGCGCTCCTTCCGCATTCGTGTTGCCCGCCGACTTGGAGGCGCGGCTCGACTTCGACGTACAAACTTTGACCTATGGCGACTTGGAGCTGCGAAATTTCGAGGGCACGGGCCGCATCCAAGACCAGAAGCTGATCCTCGACGGAGTGCGCGCTGATGCGCTTGGGGGCTCGATGAGGCTCGATGGCACGCTGCGCACGAAACCCCAAGCGCCAGCGGAATTCGACATCGACTATTCGGTCGACAAGGCAAGCTTTGCCCAAGCGTTCGATGCCCTGCGCTCGATGCGGGCCTATGCACCCATCGCGCGATTCTTGGGCGGTCGCTTCTCGACCGACTTGCACGCTAGCGGAACCCTCGGCAACGATTTGGAACCGAAGCTCGATTCCATCGATGCCAGAGGCTTCGTGGCCGCCGTGCAAAGCAAGCTGAGCAGTGACTTCAAGCCGCTTCGGGAGTTGAGCCAGGCGGTGCCTGCCATTCCACAGCCGCTCGACATCGATAGCTTCAAAACGCGTTTTGCAATCCACGATGGCGCGGTCGAGGTCAAGCCTTTCACCGTTGCCGCCAAGGGCCTGACCATGGAGGTGAGCGGACGGCATGGGCTGGACCAAGATATGAAATACCAGGTGTCCACCAAAGTGCCGATCGAAAGCTTGACCTCCAAGCTGGCCGCCCAGGTCAAGGGGCTGGGTCTCGATTTGTCGAAGGCCAAGACGGTGGGTGTGCAAGCCAATTTGACCGGCTCGATCAAGTCGCCGCACGTATCGGTCAGCGTCGACACCGGTGCTCTGCGGAGTGCCGCAGCCGATGCATTGGAAGCCAAGCTTGCAGAGGAACGGGATCGAGCCCTCCAAGAAGCCAAGGCGCAAGCGGATCGCCTGGTCAACGAAGCCGAACAACAGGCCAAGCGAATTCGCGGCGAGGCCAAGCGAGCCGCCGAAGCGTTACGAAAAGAAGGCTATTCGCGAGCCGATCAGCTCGAACGAGAGGCCAAAGGCAATCCCATCAAGGAGCTCGCCGCCAAAGAGGCAGCCAAGCGAATTCGGAGCGAGACGGACAAACGCGTCGACCAAATGATCGCCGAAGCCGACAAAAAAGCCGATCAGGCGGTGGCCGAAGCGCAAAAGCGGGCCTCGCAGCTCATCGACCAGGCACAGAGCCAGAGCGAGCAAGCCACCAAAGCCGCGGAAGGGCAGACCACGGAAAAGATTCGTTAGACGAGCTCAGGCCTCCGGCGGGGCCACCGCTGCCGAGCTCTTCCCGCGCGCGTCTCTGGGATGCGGCCACGCATCTTCGGGAGCTTCCACGACCTGGGCTTGTCACCGGTAAAGTAGTGGAGCTCCGTGGCCGCCTCGGGGTGCTTGCCGCCGACCGCGTGGTTCTCTAAGGCTTGTCCATGCACCGCTTCGTCGTTTGGCTCTTCTTCGTCCTGGCGCTCGCGCTCGGATGCCGCGCCTCGGGCGAAGGCGCTTCAGGAGAAGCGAAGCCCGCTTCTGCTGCATCGAATGGGCTCGCGCTGCCAAGCCCGGCTCAGTTTGCCGAAGATCACCCGAGCTTCGAGACGTATTGGTATCAAGGCATGGCCGAGCTCAGCCGTTACGAGCTACGGCAGGCACGCTATGGGAACGAATATCGGGGCGAGGCGGTATTGGTGTTCGTGACCGAAGACTTCTTACCCAAGTTGCAGGTCAAGCAGGAGCACGGCGATAGCCCCGACGCGATCTCGATTCTCAAGGTCAACTCCTACAGGCGGTTCTACACGGGCATCTATCCTTACACCCTGATGACTTCGTCTTACACGCCGGTCCGTCCCGCTGGATCGGCCACGTTGAAGTTGAGCGGCACGGTGCAGGAATGGTGCGGTCAAGTCTACAGTCAGATCAATCGCCGCGACGACGGGCTTCACGCGATCCTGCACTCTTATTTTCAAGATGATGCCGATCAAAAGATGATCCTGCCCGAAGCTCCGATGGAGGACGGAATCTGGGCGCAGATCCGCATCGACCCCTCCGCAATTCCCACCGGCGAGCAAGAGATGGTTCCAGGACTCCACTACATCAGGCTTCGCCACAAAGCCCTGCGAGCCTATCCCGTCGAAGTCATCCGAAAGCCCAGCGTCGAAACCGAGCTCCTCGATCGTCGAGTTGCCGCGCTCGAGCTTCGATACCCTGCGCTAGGCCGAACGTTGACCATTTACTACGATCCGCAATTTCCTCACACGATCGAAGCCTGGGAAGAAAATGTAGGCCCTCACCGGACCACCGCGGTGCGCACCCACGCGATCTTGGACGATTACTGGCATCACAACGGGCCCGACGACGCGGCGTACCGCGACGCCTTGGGTCTCCAATACTAGCGCACCACTTCGCGCACTTTTTGAGGCGTTCGGTCGAAAATCGTAACACCACCCACCAGGGTGCGTTCCACGACGATGCTTCGCAGATCGACACCGGGTTCGAGCGGATCGGCGGAGAGGATGACGAGGTCTGCCTTTTTTCCCGGCTCGATCGAGCCGACCTCGTCCTCCATGCGAAGCTGCCAAGCGGCCTCCGAAGTCATGGTGCGCAACGACTGCTCCGCGCTGATGCGCTCCTCCGGACCCAACACCAGCCCACTCGAGGTTTCGCGCGCTACCGGAGCCCAGAGCTGGAGCATCGAGTCGATGGGTACGACGGGGGCGTCGAGGTGCGTGGTGAACCGCAGCCCCAGGGCGTGCGCGGTGGCTGCCGGGCTGATTCGCGCGGCGCGCTCGGGGCCTAGAAACACATCACGATGCCGATCGCCCCAGTAGTACACGTGGGCACTGAAAAACGTGGGTGTCACTCCGAGACGCTTCATTCGTTCGAGCTGGTCGGGACGCGCCATCTGGGCGTGAACCAAGATGGGCCGGGCATCGTCCGAGGGGCAGGCTCGTAGAGCGACCTCCCATGCGTCGAGGAATTGGTCGATGGCCGCATCGCCGTTTCCGTGCACCGCAACTTGGCGACCCGCGCATTGAATCTTCTCGACTTCAGCGTTCATCGTCTGGGCGTCGATGCTTGGATAACCGCGATAGTCATCACCGTGGCCGCCCGGATTGGCGTAGGGCTCGCTCAAAAATCCGGTGTAGCCTTGAATCGAGCCGTCTCCCACCAGCTTCACGGCTCCTATCCGCATGCGGTCGCTCGCGTATTTATCGAGGCTCACCGCGCCGTCGATGGCCGACATCCCGAGATCGTCTTTGGGCCATGCCACCAATCGTTGGGGCAGTAACCCGAGCTTCGAAGCCATGTGCATGCCCTGAATCTGCTCGAGCGTCGCCAGCCCGTTTTGCACCGTCGTGAAACCCTGTCGCGCATAAGCGGAGGCCGCCGTTTGGAGCACTGCGATTTGCTGAAGAGCAGGCAACCGCAACGCGTCGAGGATCAACGGACGGGAGGCGGTCTCCAGCAAGAGACCGGTGGGCTCTCCGTGCGCGTCTTTGCGGATCTCGCCTCCTTCTGGATCTGCTGTCTGCCCGTCGATTCCGAAGCGCTCGAGTGCGAGCGAATTCACAGCGGCCATGTGCCCCGAGATGTGCATGGCCAGCACGGGCCGCTCGGTCGAAACTCGATCGAGATCCATTCGATCGAGATGTCGTCTCTGCGCGAGCATCGTGTCGTCATATCCGAAGCCGATCAGCCATCCCTCACCGGGATGCTCGGCATCCACCTGCCGGAGCGCTGCAATCGCATCGTCGATGCTCTGCACTGTACCAATCGGAGGGCTGTTGAGGTCGGCGGCCACCGCACCCAGACCTGCCCCGGGAAAGTGTCCGTGCGCCTCGATGAAGCCCGGGACGACGGTTCGGCCCGCTAGGTCGAGCCGCACATCCGCGTTGAGCCACCAGCGCTCCACGTCCTGGTCGTCCCCGACCGCGACGATGTGATCCCCCTCGATGACCAGTGCCGTGGCACGACGTCCGTTCGCATCCATGGTGAGCACGTTTCCATTGCGCCAGACCTGAAGGGCCGGGGGTGACGGGTGAAGGCGCGACCACCCGATCGCAGCCGCCACGGCAATCAAAACGAGCACGACCGCGAGGCCGCTCAATGACCACTTGAGCGCTCTCAAAACATCACCTTTGCCGACGCCCGCGCTCCAGGCGAGACGTCGAGGCCCAGTGTATCTCAGAACCGCCCGATACTATCGAGCTTTTCGCACCATGCTTCGCCAAGCGCAGGGTCGAGACCCCTTGCTCATCGATAGGTCGCCGTGGCCAAAGGGGTACTCAGATCGTTGACGTCGTGAACTCGGACGCCACCGTAGCTGATCGAGTAAATGAAGTCGTCGATGAACACGCCACGTGTGATCTGAGGCTCGTAGCCGCAATAGTAGTAGAAGTCTTCCACCGGATAGGGAACGCCCCCGCAGTCATCCAGCACCAGATCGGAATGATCGACGGCGCCACGGCGGGCCAGACCCTCGGCGATGCTGACGTCCCAGAGCTCCAGTGTGCTCGAGAAATCGCCCTCGTAGGAAACGAACGGGAAGGCAAGCAAACCCTTGTCCGCGTAGAAGTTGAACGCCTTGTGATTGTGATTGGCTTCGGAAAAGCCCGAGCCCACCAATGCCTTGTGCGCGAGCACGGGATTGGCTGGATCGGAGACGTCGAAAATCTGGAGTGCCGTTCCGTTGTCCGCCTGTGTCACCTCGTCGATGTCACGGCCGATGGTCAGCAGGTGATCTTTGCCAAGCGGGTGCATGTAGTCACTGAATCCGGGAATTTTGAGCTGTCCGAGCACGGCAGGGCTCTCGGGGTTGCTCAGATCGATGGCGAACAGTGGATCGACCTGGCGAAACGTGACGATGTAGGCGATGTCACCGAGGAAGCGCGCGGAAAAGATGCGCTCTCCCTCCGCGAGAGGAGGAGTCGAGCCCAAGACGGCGAGCGCACCCTCCTCGAGCTTCATCGTGCTGACTAGATTGTCCGTGGTCGGTGGAACCCAAACCTCGGGCGCAGCGACGTCCCCGCTGCGATCAGGCCAAGTGGTGCGCGTGGTTGCAATTCGAATGACGCCATCGCGCTCGTCGATCGAGAACTGATCGTTGACGACACCCGGGACGAAGCCCGATCCCTGATAGGGCGTGCGCTGTGCTTCGGACGATACCGCGAATCGATGGACCGCGGTCCGGTCGCTGTTGCGCGCTTGGTCGTACCAGGTCCAATCAGGTTGTGTCAGGATCAGGGCCTTGCTGTTTGCATAGACCTGCGTCGCCTGGCCCAGAATCGAGGTGATCGCCGTGGGCGTGTCGCTGCGCATGTCGAGGCCTACGATCTGCGTCAGGCCGTAGCCCGTCAGCCCCGGAGCGGGCGCGTAAAAGTCGGTGCACTGAACAGGCTGCTCCTGAATCTCTCCGTCGATCCGCTCGCCCCATGACGGAATCCATTGCGCCAACGTGGTGTTCGCAATCGCTTCTTTGGCTTGGGTGGCCCAGATGCGAGCAAGCGCGATCTCTTCTTCGCGGGTCTGCGGCTGGACTTCGCCATTGTACAGGACCTGCCACAATTCGGGAACGCTGCCGGGCCGTTGGACGTCGCTCTGCACGACGGCCCGCACGATCCCATCGTGCCGACGCGAGGACGAATACCATCCGTCCACGTAGATCTCCCGGACGGCCTGGGGAACGTCTCCACCGAGATCGATCACGGTGAGCTTCACGTAGGAACGCCCGCAATAGTAGGGTCCGTCAATCGCGACATCCGCGACGGCCGGCTCCGGGTAACCGTAGCCCTGGCATAGGTCGCCGTCGTCCAGTGGCTCGACCCCATACACGCTCGAAAAGACGACTGCACGATCGCCCTCGACGAACATCTCCATCGCATTCCCCTCGATCTCGAGGTCGGCGAGCTTCGAGGTCTCGGCGGGCGGCCAGGAGTTGAACTCGTAGAACCCGTTGCCGCGAATGACGTACAATTTACGGCCCTCGTCGCCGACCTTGACGATGTCCGCTTCGTCGACATCGGCGACCTGACGGTTCGTATCGGAAAAGCCGGACGGCGCATCTGCACCGTTGCTGTCGGAGCCCTCCTGCGGAGCTGCGGGCACCCCACCGGCCCCGCCCGCACCCACCGCTGCGTCCTCCATGAACAAAACGCCGCCGGGGCGGGCGTAGTAATCCTGATTGATGAACGACTCGAGCTCGAGGTCCACCTTGGCCGCCGCGTCCTGTTGGATCGCCGCGAGGACGTCGTCACAGCTCTGCGCCTGTCGAAGCGCCGACTCGTATGGGGTGACATCCGAGCTCGTTTGGCAGCCCGCGGCGGCCACCAGAGCCGCAAGGCCGATTGGCGCAAATCCGAATCTCCGAATCATCTCATCCTCCTACACACCGCTTAACGGACTAGCAAGTCGCATGCCTATAGAAAAAGGCAATGATTTCCTCGGGGCCGGTGGGCCAAGCTGTGCCGTCTCGATCATGGTTGCGCAGGAATGCGGGCATGCTAGTGATGCTGAAAATCATTTTCACTTGCAACAAATGACTCACCCTCACCGCGCAATATCGTTCGTGGGCCTCGCAGCGTGGGCGCTGCTCGGCTGGCCTTGCACAACCCCGACGGCTTGGGCGCAGACCGACGAGGAGGCCCAAGGAAGTGCCGAGGCCGAAGACGCGGAAGGAGAGGCGCCGCCAGCTGCCGGTCCGCCGAAAGAAGAGCCCCCGCAGCAGGGTCCAAAAATCCTGTTGCCACCGGGTGAAATCGCACCCGAGGCATCGCAAGCCGGAGCATACGGGCTCGATGAAGAGGGGGCCTCGCAACAGAGCCCCACGATCCTGATGCCACCGGGTGAGATCGCGCCGAACGCACCCGAGGCGGGGGAGTACGGACTCGATTACGATCCGTTGCGAGGCATGATGGAGGCCCGCTTCAGGCGGGCGGCGAAGACCAGCGTCGGGGGCTACGGCGAGCTGCACTTGAATGTGTTCAAGCCCCAGGGCACGCCTGCCAATGCCCGGCTCGATCTACACCGCCTGGTGCTCTTCGTAGCCCACAACTTCAGTGACCGGTTTCGCTTCTACACCGAGCTCGAGCTCGAGCATGCGTTTATCGCCAACTCCGGCGGTGTCGCGATCCCCGGCTCGTTCGGAATCGAGCAGGCGTTCGTCGATTGGCGGCTGCTCAAAGGACAAAGCACCGGGCTCTATCTTCGTACCGGCGCGATTCTGGTGCCCATGGGCATCATCAACCAGTGGCACGAGCCGCCCATCTTCCACGGAGTGGAGAGACCCCTCGTCGATACCGTGATCATCCCAACGACCTGGCGGGAGGGAGGCATCGGTGTGTGGGGCGAGCCGATCGAGGGGCTCCGTTACGAGTTTTACGTGATGAGCGGTCTCGACGCGAGCGGCTTCACCGGCGCCGCGGGCCTACGCGGCGGCAGGCTCCAGGTCACGACCGCGACCCTGAACGGTCCCGCGTTCGCCGGCCGACTGGAATGGGAGCCGATCCTCGGCATGATCGTGGGAGTCTCCCCCTATTTTGGTCTTGCCGGGCCGCGCAATCTCGACGTCAACGTGAAGGTAGGCGGCGCGGCCGCCGACTGGCGCATTCGCCGCAAAGGCTTCGAGTCGCGCGCCGTCATCGCCTATTTCCATGTCAGCAACACCGATGCGCTGAGAACGATGCCCCCTGGGGAAACCCGAGTGGTGAGCGACGTGGGCTCCAACCTCTTCGGAGCGTATGCCGAGATCGCCTACAACGTGATTTTCTTCGTCGATACGCCGATGGAGCTGCTTCCGTTCGTACGGCTCGACTATTACGACACGACGTTTCGCGAGGCGGATCCTGCCTACGATCTGCCCGCGTACCTCGTTCCTACCGTCGGCCTCAGCTACCGGCCCATTCAACAGGTCGTGTTCAAGTTCGACTACCAGGCCGTCCGTGCCTCAGCGGGCCCGAACGAGAACCGATGGAACGTCGGCTTCGGCTGGATGTTCTGACCCAGCTGCCCGTTCAAGGCACGGGCTGGCAGGATGCGTACACGAAGGTGATCGACTTCGCGACGATCGGATAAGTGAGGCCCGCCGTCTCGTCCACGGAACACTGCGTGACGCCCGAGGCACCGGACACGGTGGCCGTGATCGGTCCATCGGCGGGGTCGACTCCGGTGAAGACGAGATCCCCATAGCCGTCCATGTCGGCAATCACGGTGTCTTGCGGCGCCGGTGCTCCGGATAGATCGAAGGTGAATGGGGAATCGCTCGACGCGCTGATGGTCCCGCTCTCGCCACCCTCGGCGCCTTCGAAGAGAATATCCACGGCTCCGTCCGCCGCGCTAAACGTGCGTCCCAGCGCATCGCCGACCTGCGCAATGTCCGTGTCCGGTATCACGCCGAGCACCGCGCCGCTCGACGTCTCGTCCGGCACGACCCAGTAGTCCACGGTTCCCCACGCGTTGCCGGCGCTCGTGACCAGAAACCGATCGCCATTGGGAACGTTCGAAAGACTGAAAAGGCCATCCCCATCGGTGGTCGTCGAAAGCGAGGTCCCAAATACGGACACGGTCGCGCCCGCGACAGGCGTTTGGGTCTGACCCTGGCTGAGGACTATCCCGTTCACGGTGGAAGTCTGGGACCCACCACCTCCAGTGCCCCCGGTGCCGCCGGTTCCACCGCTACCGCCCGTGCCTCCGCTGCCGTTTCCGCCTCCTCCGCATGCGACCAGCGCAAGCGTGAAGAAGAGCACACCCAAGATTTTCGCCCGCAAAAGCATACCCACCTCCCTACGGTTCGGAAATGGTGACCCATCCCCTGCCCTTTTGCCTGCATCGGTCATGCCAGACGCTTGGAGCACCATGTTCTCCTCGGCTTTGACTGCCTGTCTCGCGCAATATTTGCATCCGCGCGGCAGCTCGCGCCAGCTTTGCGCCCCTCGAGGCCGGGCTCGAAAGGACCCGCGCGAGGGTGCGTGTATCCGCTACGCGCGAGCACGGCATCAGATGCGCAGCCCAAAAAACCACCAGCGCCGGTGAATTGGCGCGGATCTCACATTCGAAGGATCGACAGCGGGCAGCGACGGGCACATGGGGTGGGCTCGGTTCGAGGAGAGTCATGAAACGAGCGACCAAGAGCGCGTCGAGGGGTCACTTGTGGCTCGCTTGTCTGGGGCTGTGCGCAGCTCACGCGCTGGCAGCCACGCGAGCGCACGCCGAGGACGTCACCTTCGACGAAGCGCTCGAGCTTGGGGCTCGCACACCCGAAATTGTGGGCTTGCGGAATGCCTTGGAGGCACGGCAATCCGCAGATGAGGGTATGCGGGGCGCGGCTGGACCCACGACCCTGACCTTCATGCCCGGTGGCCTGGTCTATCCCCAGCAAGACGATGTCTTCGAAATGCAGGTCAATCTAACGCAGGGCTGGAGCCTCGGTGGCCTCGGGGACGCCCGGCGCGAGGCGGCTCTGCAGGAGCGCGAAGCACTCGGTGCGTCCGTGCGGGCGAGGGCTCTGCGCGCACGGCTAGAGGCCGCAAGGCGCTGGATCGACCTAGCCACCCTGGCCCGAATCCGGCAGACGGTCGAAGAACGAATCCGTACGACCCAGCAGCTCGTCTCACAACGAGAACGGGCTCTGGTCGCCGAGGTCGGAACGCTGCAGTCGCTGGCCGAGGCGCGGGCAGCGCTCGCCGAGCTCCAGCGGCAACGGCTGGCTTTGGAAGGAGATGAGTTCACGGCCTCGGCCCAGCTGGCCCTGGCCATGGGCCGAGCGCCGGAGACCGAGCGGTTGCAAGCCGTTGGAGAGCTTCCGAGCCCCCCGCTACCCGCCGAAGCGGAGATCCGAGCACGCATAGGGGACATCGATGCCGCGCCCGACGTCATCGTGGAGCAGTTGCGCGAGACGGCGGCCCGCGCGCGCGCGGCCGAAACGTCCGCCCTGTACGGGCCGGTGCTGGATGTCGGTACCCAGGTCGAGCGCGCCGCCGCCGGAAATCGAGGAGCTTGGGTGGTGTATGGAATCACCGGACTCTCGTTTCCTGGCTTCGCACAAGAACGACGCTCGGTAGCGCTTGCCAAGGAGCAGGTCGCGACCGCTAGTGCAACCACCGCTAGTACACGGTTGCAGGCTCGCGCAGAGCTCGAGGAGGCACTGCACGACCTCGAGCATACCGCGGCCGTTGCGGCGCTTCTCGAAGAGCAAACGCTTCCCGCGCTGCGCGCGATCGTCTCGGGCCGCGCCCGGGCCGTGGCCCTGGGCGAAGAGGCGAGCTTCGCGCTCAATATGGCCCGCAACCAGGAGCTGGCCGCGTTGGAAGGGGCGCATCGAGCACGAGGGGCCCATAGCTGGGCTCGGGTTCACATGTGGCTTTTGCTGGCCGAGCTAGCCGGCGCACGAGGCGCTCAATGAAACTCGTTCCGACCGCTCTGCTCTGCGTCGCGCTCGGGGCGTGCTCTCGTGAGCAAGCTGCCGCCCCACAACCAGAGCGATCCCAAAGCGCAGAAAGCGCGCCATCGCGATTCGTGGTGGTCAGCAAACCAGAGGACCGCTCGATCATGCAAGCGCCCGCCATCGTGCGGGCCTCGGCCGCGGCGTCGGGCGAGGTCACGGCTCCCACGCCACTTCGCATCGCGCACGTCTACGTGAAGGTGGGGCAGGCGGTCGCTGCCGGGGATCGCATCGTCGATGTCCGTGCTCCCGAATTGCTCGATGCTGCAGCCGTCGTGCTCTCCGCCGCCGCGCGGGCGAGAGCTCATGAGGAACGCGCCGATCAGCTAGAAGCGCTACTCGGAGAGGGACTCGCACTACGCGCTCAAGTCTTCGAGCAACGGACCATGGCCGCCGATTTGCGGGCGAGCCGTCTGCAGGCCATCGCCCTACTCCGTTCGGCAGGAGTCGACCCCGATCAGGCTTCGGCATTGATGCAAGATGGCGTCGTGACGCTGCGTGCGCCGGTCGCAGGCATCGTCACCGAGCTTTCAGCCCGCCCCGGACGGAGCTTCGACCCAGGCGCCATGCCCATCGCTCGATTGACGGGCCAGGCTTCGGCTCGTATCGAAGTTCAAACCGCGAAGGGTTGGCCGGAGGCAACCTCGGCCGTGTTCACCGCAAGCGATGGCCGCCGCGTCGTGCTCGATCCATCGCCTGTCTCGTCTGTGGTGATCCCTGCCGACGGGACCACGCGCTCCTGGTTCGACCCCAAGGATTCCGTGGATCTGCCCGATGGCTTGGTCGGAATTGCGGAGGTGTTTGCGGCACGGGACGTGTGGGAGGTGCCGGCCGCTGCCATCCTACAGAGCGGCCAGCAAAGCCTGGTGCTGCGGCGGCGTGCGGATCGCACCGAGCGGGTCGCGGTGCAGGTTCTGATGGCGTCGGGCGCATCGGCGCTCGTGCGGGGCCCACTCGAACCGGGTGATCGGGTCGCAAGCTCTTTTCCCGACGAACCAAGCACGGAAGGCAACCGGTGATCGAGGCCATCGTCCGATGGTCGGTGCGAAACCGGGGCATCGTCGCCGGGGCCGTGGCGATCTTTGCGATCGGTGGCATCGTCGCTGGGTCGAATCTGCGGTTCGATGCGCTTCCCGATGTGACGGGGAAGCAGGTCATCGTCCTGACTCGGGCGCCGGGCCTCACGCCCGAAGAGGTCGAGCTCTTGGTTACGCGGCCGGTCGAGATGGTTCTCGGTGGGCTTCCAGGATCCAAAACCCAACGAAGCATCTCTCGCTACGGTCTGTCTTCGGTGACGGTGGTCTTCGAGGAGCACGTCGATCTGTTGCGGGCACGGCAGCTGGTTCAAGAACGACTGTTCACCGTGCAAGGAACCATGCCGCCCGGGGTAGAACCACCCGAGCTCGGCCCCCTGACTGGAGGCTTGGGCGAGATCTACCAATTCACGATGAGCTCGCCGGAACGCTCTCCTGCGGAGCTTTTGGAGTTGGTCCGATTTCGTGTGGCTCCCATCCTGCGCTCGGTCCCAGGAGTGGTCGAAGTCAACTCTTGGGGAGGCGAACGTCGGACCATGGACGTCGTGGGTGACCCTGCACGAATGGTTCATTATGGAGTAACGCTCGCACAGCTAACCGATGCGACCCGGAAAGCTACCGGGTACGCCGCCGGCGCGACCCTCGATGCGGGAAAATCCGGCGTGCTGCTTCGAGGCGTCGCCTGGCCCAAGAAGCCGAGCGAGCTCGCGGCGGCGGTGGTGGGCATGGCGCAAGACGGCGTTCCGATCCGAATCGGTGATGTGGCCGACGTATTGGAAAGCTCAGCCGTGCGAATCGGCGCCGCGACCGCGGACGGTCGAGGGGAAACCGTCTACGTGATGGTTCAGATGGTGTTGGAGGCCAACGCCCTCGAAGTGCTCGATCGTGTCAAAGCGAAAATGCCTCAAGTTCAGCGTGCTCTGCCACGAGACGTCCACATCCAGGTGGTCTATGACCGCAGCGAGCTCGTCGATGCCACGCTGAGGACCGTATTCTCGAACTTGCTGGAAGGTGGTCTTCTGGTCGTGGGCGTCCTCTTCGTTTTGCTCGGGAGCTTTCGCGCGGGGGCTTTGGTCGCTTCGGTCATTCCGTTGTCGATGCTCGGGGCAGTCGCGGGAATGGTTCTGCTCGACGTGCCGGGCAACCTCATGAGCTTGGGTGCGCTCGACTTTGGATTGTTGGTCGACGGCGCTGTGGTCATGGTGGAGGCGGTCTTTCATTCCGCCCACGACAAAGCACGTCGTCTTGCAGAGCTCGTCGAGGACACCACGACCCGCATGGCGAGACCGGTTTTCTTCGCCGTTCTCATCATCATTTTGGTCTACATTCCCATTCTCAGCCTCACCGGTGTCGAGGGAAAGATGTACCGCCCGATGGCGCTGACGGTGTTGTTGGCGTTGTTGAGCGCGCTGATCCTGTCGCTCACCTACGTGCCGGCCATGTCTCGTCTCGTCTTGCGCGACCGGGACGTGCCCGAGCGACCACCCTGGTTGGTTCGTTGGGTTTCGAAGAAGTATGCCCCTCTCCTGGACTGGTCCATCGACCACCCGCGACAAATCGTCGCCGCTGCGGTCGTGCTGCTGGCAATCGGCGCGTCGCTCGCTGCACTGGCAGGCTCCGCATTCGTACCCCAACTCGATGAGGGAGATCTGGTAGTGCAGACCGTTCGCGACGCAGACATCCAGATCCACACCGCCGTCGCAGACAATACCCAAATGGAGGCTGCCATCCTCGCGTCGGTTCCCGAGGTGCGGCACATTGCCTCGCGCATCGGTAGCCCGGAAGTGGCCACGGACGTCATGGGCCGCGAACAGGCTGATGTATTCGTCGATTTGGCGCCTCGTAGCGAATGGCGGGAAGGCGTGGATCGGGAACAGCTCATCGACGAAATCAGTCAGGCCATCGCCCGCGCCGCACCCGCCCAGGAAGTGGCTTTCACGCAGCCCATTCAAATGAGGTTCAACGAGCTGGTTGGTGGAAGCGTCACCGACGTATCCCTCAGCATCTACGGGGAGAACTTGACTGTGCTCCACGGTTTCGCCGAACGCGTGGTCTCGGCCCTATCCAGAGTCGAAGGGGCAGCGGACGTTCGGGTCTTGGCGCCCCCCTCGGTCGGCTTGCTCGAGGTAGTGCCCCGCCCACTCGAGGCAAGCCGCCTCGGATTCCGTCCCGAAGACGTTCTGGAGCACGTGAGAGCAGCGCGAGCCGGGATCGTCGTGGGAACGACTTACGACGGTCCCGTGCAGATCCCAGTACGCGTCCGACTGGGCACGAGGCCCGACGCGTTCTCGTTCGATCAATTCCTATTGCCAACCCCGCAGAAATCGCTCGTCGCCTTGTCGCAAGTGGCCGAGGTGATCCACGACCGCGGACCTGCGCTCGTCAATCACGAGATGGCGCAGCGGCGCGTGATCGTCGGGCTCAACGTTCGCGGTCGCGACCTGGGATCGGTGGTGCACGACGCACAGGCGCTGCTCGACGATGCCTCTCTTCAACCCCCCGAAGGAGCGCTCTTGGCCTGGGGTGGACAGTACGAAAGCCTGGAAAGAGCAAAAAGGCGGCTGAACGTCATCATTCCCGTCGTGCTGTTGCTCATGCTCGCGCTGCTGCTCGGGCTTTTCAGGCGCTTGTCGCCAGCCCTCATGATTTTGCTCAACGTGCCTTTTGCGGCCGTTGGCGGAATCGTGGCTCTGTCTGCGCGCGGACTCCCGATCTCGGTTTCCGCGGTCGTGGGATTCATCGCGTTGAGCGGAATCGCAGTCCTCAATGGTGTCGTGCTGGTCTCGGCGCTCATGACCGAGCTCCAAGAAGGGGCGAACGTGGTGGAAGCGGTGCGGCGCGCTGCGCATTCCAGGCTGCGTCCCGTGTTGATGACCGCACTCGTCGCGGCGCTCGGCTTCGTCCCGATGACGCTGGCCACTGGCGTGGGCGCTGAAGTCCAGCGGCCCTTGGCCACCGTCGTGGTGGGTGGGCTCGTGACCAGCACCTTGCTGACCCTGGTCATTCTTCCGGCCATCGTCCCTCCGGTCTTCTCGCGGACCCTCAAATCGACGGCTCGTCCATCCCCTGCGCCGACTCCTTCATCCTGATCGGCTCGTCCGATGCCTGCATGGGCAACATCAAATCCTCGAGGAAGAAAGCAGCCAGGTCATGTCTCCCCGAAAGCCCCGCCTTCTTGTAGACCGCCCGAGCCTGTTGCCTTGCGGTCGCTTCGGTCACCGACCGGACCTCGGCGATGTCTTTGTGGCTCAGACCTTTGAGCAGAAGCAAAGCCACCTCCTTTTCGGCAGGCGACAGCCTCCACCGATCGAACTGCTGATCGAGCGCCGCGGCGAGGCCATTCATCAGGTCGCGAGCCTCGTTCCGCCACCGATTGGCCTCCCCACGGGTGACGTCGAGCTCCTCGGCCAGGTCGGCTGCTTCCCTGTGCATCGCCCGAGCCTGCCGCAAAACGAGGATCAGCCGCCGCGCCATGAAGGCGGCGCCAACCAGTCCGATGAGGAGAATCGCCGCCTCGGCAGCCACATGGGCGAGATCGGTGCCCTCGCGCATGTCCGACCAAATATCGACCGCGGCAAACAAAGCAACGACGATGAATGCAGTCAGAAGGCCGAACAGGACTCGGCGCTCCGAGGTCAAGAGCGAAGCGTGCATCAGACGTATCCTTCGCATGTAGCATGCGGTGCAATCAAGAGCCTGAAATCGTTTGTGTATCACATCTGCACTATGGCGCCCGGTCCCAACTTGGACCACTTTCGTCGAGCGAGGTTGCCGTCATGGACCAGTTTCTATTTCATCCGAAAGTCGTTCACCTGCCCATCGCTCTGGCCGTCTTGATGCCGGTCATCGCCAGTGGAATCGCGTTGGCCTGGTGGCGAGGCTGGTTCGATCGCCGCGTTTGGGTCATCGTCTTTTTCCTGCAAGGCGCTTTGGTCGGCTCGGGATTGCTCGCCATGAATACGGGCGAGTCTGAGGAAGATCGTGTCGAAGAGATCGTCGCTGAAAAGCACATCGAGGAACACGAGGAAGCCGCCGAAATCTTCGTCTGGGCCAGCGGTATCGTCCTCGTCTTGATGGCCTTGCCGCTGATCCTGAGCGAAGGGCAACTCCGTCAGGCGACCATCGTGGCTGCTTGCATAGGGACGGTCATCGTATTGGCATTCGGCTTCCGCGCAGGCGAGGCCGGCGGACGGCTTGTTTATCAATACGGGGCCGCCCAGGCTTACGTCACAGCAGCTGGTGCACAAGGGGGCAAAATCCATGCGGTCGAAGAATATGAAGATGAAGGCGAAGAGGACTGACGGCTCCCTCAGGAGTCTTTGCGCGTCCGCGTGGGTCCTAGGCGTCGCGGTTGCTCTGACTCTGCTTGCTTCCTCGACGGCGCGAGCCGATGGCGACTGGCACGGCTCGGCCGCCGCCGGCGGAGACTTCGCGCTCGTTCCCGAAATCACCGGCTTCGGGTTTGCGTTGTTCGAAGCGATCGGCCAGGACCAGGTGGGCAAGGGCGATCTTCGGCTCTACTACAACACCGATACGGTCCACGTCGAGATCCAACGCATCCCCCTCGCCAAGAACCTGGAGCTTTGGGTGGGGCTTCGCGGCGAGTTGTTCTTTGCCGGGCTGCTGCGTCAGTATTACCAGCAGGGGCTCCGCGTCTCGAACCAAGGCTTCAACGCGAGCTACGTGGTGCTCTTGCCGAAGCTCCAATGGCACTTCGCGCCGAATCACACGCTCGAAATTCAAACCAATGCGCGACGTTGGTTCTTCGGCAACCACAAGACCGACCCGGCCTACGTACTGCCCGCGAGCACCTGGGTGTTCGAGCCGCGACTGGGATACATCTACTGGAACGTCACCTCGCCATCCGAGGAGTACCGCGCATCGAAGCTTTTTCCCCGGATCTACGGCATCGCGGTGGGCGCATCGGCAGGCGTCGACGTGCGCTCTGATGTGCGCGCATGGGGCTTCGTCGGAGACGGACGAAACGACCCCACCAAGGCCATTTGGACTCTGAACCAATGGCTGCGAGGCGGCTGGAAGACATCGGACCGGTTTCGCGTCGAGCTTCAGGAAACCTTCAACTGGGGCTGGCACCAAGACGACATCACGCGCATGCGGGTGGGCGGCATGAATCCCTACGTCGTGGTCGTTCCCGGTTTGCCG
>JASFKY010000003.1:0-42104 GCA_050118395.1 Myxococcales bacterium
GAGCCGTCCCTCCGACACGTGACACGCTCCGGCCGATGTCTACCGCGGGCCGCTGGTTTCGCACGAAAAGAGTCGTATCGAGATAGACTTGCCCATCGGTGATCGAGATTAGATTCGTCGGGATGTACGAGGAAATGTCGCTATCCGTGGTCTCGACGATGGGGAAAGCAGTGATGGAACCGGCATGCTCACCTTTCGCGAGCGCCGTTGCACGCTCGAGGAGTTGGGCATGGATGTAAAAGATGTCACCGGGAAAGGCTTCCCTCCCGGGCGGCCTCCCAAGAAGGAGGGCTAGCTCGCGGTAGGCATCGGCATGCTTGGTCAAGTCGTCGTACACGATCAGGGCATCCTGGCCGAGATCCCGAAAGTACTCGGCTACCGTGGTGCCCGCGTAGGGAGCGAGGTATTGCAGGCCCGGCGAGTCGCTTGCGTCCGACGCAATGATCACGGTGTTGGATAGGGCACCTGCTTTCTCGAGTGCCTCCCGGATACTCAACACTCGGGACATCGGCTGTCCTATGACGACGTAGACACATACCACATCGCCTGCGCGCTGGGCTGCCACGATATCCAAAGCCAGCGCAGTCTTTCCCACGTTGCGGTCGCCGACGATGAGCTGCCGCTGTCCGCGCCCGATCGGAATCGCACTGTCGATCACCATGACACCGGTTAGAAGCGGGCGGTCCACCGGTCCTCGCTCGATCAGGGTGGGTGCCGGCCGAAATATCGGTTGGCGTTCTGCGGCCGGCGCCGGTCGCTCGTCCAGCGGCTGAGCGAGCGGATCGAGAACGCGCCCTAGGATCTCGCGACTCACGGGCAGGGACAGAGGGCTCCCAGTGGCCTCGACGCCTTCGCTCGCCCGAACGCGTTCGACGTTCCCGAGCAAAACGATGCCCGTGTAGTCGGGTGCTAGCTCAGAGGCGATCCCCAACGCACCCGAGTCGAAGGCGACCAGCTCTTCGGAGCCCACATCTCGGAGCCCCACGGCCCGTGCCACCCCGTCACCCACTTGGACCACGGCTCCTCGAGGTTTCAGAGCTTGCCGTAGGTCGAGCTCCTCCTCGAGGCATCGAGCAACATCCGGTGCCAATGGCTCATCAGCGATGGCTCACCTCTTCATTTCGGTGTTCGGTCGACCGAGCTCCAAGGCTGCTGACGGACCGACCGGCGCGTCTGGCAATGGAGGTCGCCGTAGCATCGACCTGTCCGCCTCTCGTGGTCACGCGCACTCCGGCGCCAAGCTCGCCGACCACGCGCCCCTCGAACGCGTGGCCGAGCGTATCTTCGAGAAGCTTCCTTGCCTCATCATCCAGTGCACGAGCGCTCTCTACCAAAGCGGAGCCGCGCAGCTCGACTGGTATCTTTTCGAGCTCTGTACATGCCGCTCGGATCAGAGCCGTGTCGAGCGACGGGCCGGACAGCACCTCGAGAAGCTGCCGCACCGCTTCAGCGGCAACGCGTCCGATGGTCTCGGCGAGCGCGAGGGCCTCGGATTCACGAGTGGCATTGAGCTCTCGTTCGAGGACCTGACGTTCGTGCCGCTGCCTCTTCCTCGCCTCTTCGAGAAGTTCCGACGCCTCCTTTCGAGCGGCAACGAGGATCTCTTGACGATGTTCTTGTAGCTCCTCGTCGAGCTCTTTGTGCGCGGCACGCGCCTTGTCGGCCAGGGATTCTGCCTCGGCACGCAGGCGCTTCGCCTCTTGGTCTTCTTTCTCGCGCTGCTGTCGCTCGTCGTCGAGAGCGCGGCGTACGGGCTTGAAGAGGATCCAGCCCAGCGCCGCCGCGAGCAGCAAGAAGTTCACTGCCTCGAAGAGAAAGTTGGCGAGCATGGGGGACACGCCGTCCTACCCTCCAGACACGAAAGGGTTCGCAAAAAGCAGCACGAGGGCGATGACCAGGCAGAAGATGGCCGTTGATTCCACCATGGCTAGTGCCACGAACTGGTTGCGTGTGATCGATCCAGACTCATCCGGTTGGCGCGCCAAAGCATCCATTCCGGCTGCGCCGATGCGGCTTTCACCGATCGCTGCCCCTATGGCGCCGACCGCCATGGTGAAAGCGGCGGCAATGATCGATCCAAGCGCGAGAATCGCGTGGTCCGTCATGTCTCTTCTCCTTCCCCGATTCGGATCGCTGCGCCGACGTAAACGCTTGCCAAGATCGTAAAGATGTACGCCTGGAGGAAACCGATGAGCAGGTCAAGTGCCATCAGGGGCACAGGGACGACGAGGCCTGCGAGCACGACGATCAGGGCTACGATCAGATGGCCGCTGAGCATATTGCCGAACAGTCGCAAGGCCAACGCGAGCGTTCGCGAGACCTCGCTGATGATGTGTAGGGGGAAGAGCAGCGGATTGGGGCGAAAATAGTGCTTGAGATAGCCGAGCGGCCCGCGCGCCCGGACACCGACCACCGGAACGGCCAAGAACACCAGAACCGCCAGGGCGCCGGTCGCGGCCAGATTGGCGGTCGGAGCGGCGATCACGGGCAGCTCTCCGATGACCGCTGCGCCGCAGATGAAGAGAAAGAGGCTTCCGGCGAAGATCTCCAAACCAGGCGACGGATGGCCCGCCGCTTCGGTGACCAGGTCGTGAACAAACCCGAACATGAGCCGGCCTGCTGCGGCCAGCCGTCCGAAGGGATGCCGCACGACCGCCCTCGCCACCAGGCTGAACAGGATCACCAGAAAGAGGCTCGTTGCGGCGCTCGTGATCATGGTCGGCGTGATGGGGACAGGGCCGAGTGATGCGAGCACGACATCATCGAAAATATGGGGCTTCATCGGAGCCTCCGATATGCCACCGCCGCGGCCGTGCCAAAACCGAGCGTCCAGCCGGCTGCACCCGAGATGAGGTGACCCGCCCGGGCCGCGAGGACCAAAACGCCGGCTACCAGCAGAAGACGAGCAAGGAAGGATAGCGGATGCGATTTCAGTCGCGTGGCTCCCGCGAGAACACTCGCTTCGGCGATGCCGACCGCCGCCCCACAGAGTGCAAAGAACACGGCAGTCACGGGCCGTGCTCCCGCACGGTTCGGTACGCGATGAAGCTGCCGACCGCCGTGCCCCCGGTCAGGAGCGCCAACGTAAAGTGGACACCCGTGCCAAAGCGCCCGTCGAGATGATGACCCAATAGCGCTCCTCCGGTCGCCAAGAGGACGATCGGCCAGCCAACGCTTCCGATGAGCGCCAACGATCGCCAAAACCGCCCGCCGGGGTCCCGATGACGGAACCGGTCGATGTCACGCTTGGTGCGATCGTGCGCGTCGGGGCGCTGGAAAGGATGATCTCGATCAGCCATGCCCTTCCCTCGCTCGTGGAGTCGGCGGTCGATGGTGGAGCTCCCGTACGATGTGCTCTTCGAGCTCGCCCAGCCGTCGGCGCGCTGCGATCTCGCTGTCGGGAGTGGCGAGCGCTCGCTCCAGCGTCATCAGCACTTCTTCCTCCTGCTCACTGATGACCGCGAACGGTGTATAGAGAACCGCGCGCTCACGCCCACCTTCGAGGAGCCCACCGGCCGTAGCTGCGAACCGAAGGCCTTCGCCCGTCCATAACAGAATCAAACCGGGCTCCACGGCCGACATCAATGGCTCCTGGCGCGGTCGAAGACCGACCTGACCACTCTCCGTGGGCACCCGTGCCGCCCGCACGAGTTCGTCGAAGACGACCTCGTATGGAGTACGGATGGCGAGCTGAAGACCTTCAAGCATGGTGCGCCTCCGACAGGGCGCCGATCATGAAGAGATCATCCTCGGGTAAGGCGTCGCACCGTCCCTCGACAATGGCGGCCGTGCCCTCGACGGTATCGGCCATCGAGACGCGCCGCCCCGGCAAGCCCGTGAAGCTCTCGGTCACGAAGAACGGTTGGGTGAGGAAATTTCGGAGCCTTCGAGCGCGCCCCACGAGAATGCGGTCTTCCGGCGAGAGCTCATCGATCCCGAGCATCGAGATGATGTCCCGCAGCTCCTCGAACCTTGCAAGGAGGTGGCGGGCTTCCTCGACGACTTCGTAGTGGCGTTTCCCGACGACGGCCGCATCGAGCGCCTTCGACGAGGAGGTCAATGGATCGACCGCCGGATAGTATCCCTCCGCGGCCACGTCGCGTGATAGGACCAGCGCGCTGTCGATATGCCAAAACGTATCCGTTACTGCCGGGTCCCCGTAATCGTCTGCGGGCACATAAACGGCTTGCACGGCCACCATGTCGCCATGTTGGGTCGCCGTGATGCGCTCTTCGATGACCGCCAAGTCCGCCGCTAGCGTAGGCTGGTAGCCCACCCGCGAAGGCAAGCGTCCCAACAGACCGCTGACCTCCATTCCCGCCTGAACATGACGGTACAGATTGTCCACGACGAACATGACGCCGAGGCCGAGCTCGTCGCGGAAGTGCTCGGCGATCGACAATGCTGCCTCTCCGACCATGAAGCGGGCGCCCGGTGTCTCCTTCATCTGTGCAAAGACAAGCGCAGTTCGCTCGAGCACGCCACGCCGCCGCATCTCGTTCCAGAGCTCGAGGCCTTCGCGCGACCGCTCTCCGATGCCAGCAAAAACCGCCACGCCCTCGAATTCGTTGACCGCGTTGTGGATGAACTCCGTCAGAACGACGGTCTTGCCTACCCCGGCGCCCCCAAATACGGCCGCGCGGCCCCCTCGAAGAAATGGACAAAAAAGGTCAATGACCTTGATCCCCGTCTCGTACACTTCGGACCACGGTCGACGCTCTGCAGGGGGAGGCGGAGGGCATCGCAGCGGACGGCGCTTCTCAGCAGCAATCGGTGGACCGCCATCGAGTGGATCGCCCAGGAGGTCGACGACTCGCCCAAGCAGGCTCCGTCCCACCGGCACGGTCAAGGGCAGCCCATCGCTCCGCACCTCTGCGCCCCGTTTGAGGCCCCGTGTCGAATGTAAAGCGATGGCGCGGACCCGAGCGGCGCCGACGTGCGCTTGTACGACCGCGGTGACCGGAGCGGCATCCGAGAGGCTACACTCGAGCGCAGTCCCGATCGGGAGAATCGCGCCTTCAAAGTCCACCTCGATGACGGTCCCGCGAACAGCAGCCACGCGACCGACGGTAGTGGCGGGCTCGGTCATCGGAGGAGACGGTGCATGCGAACCCACGACTTCGACCTCGGCGATACGCCACTGGTCCCTAACACCGTTGGCGAAGCCCAGCAATGATCGCGTGACCGAGCGACCGTTGCTCAAAAAATCAGGCGGGCGCAGGTCACTGCCAGATACTGCGAGGGGGTCCAACCACGCAACAGCGAGCACTGGGATGCTGAAGAAGTGCAGCGCAGGCTGCCGCACATGATGCGCCGCGCTTATTAGCGCACCATCTCTTACGCCGCCGAAAAGAAGGTGAATCCGAGGCTTGCCGCTTATGCCTTGGCCTGAAGAGCCTCTCCACCTCTTACGAGGAGTGGGGCATCTTCCCCCGAACAACTTGGAAAATCTGGAGCTGCGCCCAGTAGCCCATCCCCACGAGGGCCGCTTGACAAGCTATCGGTCCGGACGCACTTCCCTAAGTCATGGCGACTCAAGCCGTCTTCGAAGGCGTGATCCCCGAAGAGGGAATCGGAGACTTGCTGGGCGGTCTCGAGGAGATCGGCACGACCGGCGTGCTCGCCTTTCGAAGCGAAGCGGGCTCGGGCACGATTCATCTCATCCACGGTCAAGTTGCCGATCGCGAAGCGACGCCCGACGAGAGTCGTGCGCTCGAAGTTCTGCTGTCGTTGCGCGAAGGCCAGTTCGCCGTGTACCCGAAGCTCCCGCACCTGCCGGTGTCGCGAGGGACCGATACCACCCGCCGCGGCTCGCTCGCCGTGCATCCACCCCCTGAGCTGATGCGCTATTGCGAAAACGCTGGGCTCACCGGACGCCTGTTACTCGAGCACCGGGGACGGCTTGCCATCGGGTACTACGAGAAGGGCGAGCTCGTCGACGTCAGCATCGACGGCGGGACTCAGGGGGACTTCGTGACGGCGCTGGAATGGACCGAGGGAACGTTTCGAGTCGACGCCGTGCCCCCACCGCGGGAGACCTTGCCTCCGGCGCTGCAAGACAAGACCTCCCAGGCCCCGCGGGTCAATCCCACTCAGCTTCCCCTCGTCGAGGCTTTCGAAGCCGGACTGGCGGACATGGGGCGCCGTGACGATACCCCGGTGTCAGGCCTTCGGCCGCGAGTGGAGGAGCGAGACGAAGACGCCACGATCCGCGTAATTCGTCGTCCCGGAAGCGAGCACTTCGATGAGCCTCGCGACCGGTGGCAGCCCCTCGACTATTCTCCCTCCTTTTCGACCGAATCTGCTACAACAGAGTCCGTGCAATCGAAAGACGACGGAAGGCCCATTGGCTCCTGGCGGACGCTAGGATGGGTCGCTGCGGTGTTGGTGATCGTCGCTGGGTGCCTTTGGTTCCTCGCATCGCTCCCACCGCTGGGTTAGTCTGGCGCGCGTGAGCCTCCGCTGGCGACCGAGACGCTGGCTTCCGAGCCTAATCGCGCTGGCCGGTCTGGTGTCTCCATCGACCGCGAGCGCGCAGCGAAGCGAACGCATGGGCGAGCCTTACCGCCCCGGCGAGACCGTTCAGACCAGCGACAATCCCGAGGCCCAGGACCAAGAGCCCGAACCGCTGCGTGACCGCTATGGAACCGCCGGTCAGGAGGAAGAGGCCGAGCAAATTTCGCTTCAGGTTCGCTACGTGCTCGAAGGCATCGTAGTGGCGGGAAACAAGCGTACCAAATCACGAATCATCCGTGAGCTCGTCCCCTTCAAGCAAGGCGACTTCATCGATCCCGAATCGCCGGAGCTCCTGGCCGTCGAGTGGAGGCTGATGGGAACCGGGTGGTTCGACCACGTGGACCTGCGTCTGGAGCGCGGAGTCGAGCGTGGCTACGTCGTGCTGGTCGTCGAGGTGAAGGAGAGGAACACCGTCGTCATCGAGCAGTTGGTGGCGGGTCTTTCCGAGGGCGTGGCCAAGACGACCGATCGCGGCCGCACTTTGTTTCCTTGGCTCGGGTTCAAAGTGACCGAAACCAATTTGGCCGGAGTGGGTATCCGCTTTTCCGGGACGGCCTTGGCCAGCGAGTTTCAACAAGGCGGAAGGCTAGACTTGACCTATCCGCGGCTGATCAAGAGAGAATATGCCCTCCGCTTCGCGACGTACTTTCTCAACGGACGCGAGTACTACGGAAACAGCCCTTTGGTCAGTGTGCCTTGTGGGGCGCCGACCTGTCCGGGAACCTCGGTCGTTGCCAAGGCCGTGGTTCGTTACAGACGCGGCGGGTTCATGCTCGGCACCGGCAAGGATCTCACCACCAAGCTCAGCTACAGTCTCGACTGGATAGGAGACATTGTCAGTGTGCTCGACCGCCCCGAAGCGGCCAGCGAGACGCTGGGCAACGACATCGCTCCGATCGACTTCGCGATCCAGGACGGCCACAGCTTCGTTTCGTCTCTGCGCTTTCGATTGATTTTCGACAAGCGCGACGACCCCGGCATCACCAAGGAAGGGGTTCTGTTTCAGGGAGAGGTCCTGGTCGGAACGCGGTTTTTCGGCAGTGACTACGACTACATCCGGATCATCGCGGATGTACGCCGGTGGTGGCGACTCCCTTGGAATCACACCATTCGAATTGGTGCGTTTGGCGGAGCTGCCTTGGGCACCACGCCTTTCTTCTACCTGTTCCACATCTCGGATTTGAGCGATCTGATTCCTTCTCGGTTTCTCGAGATGCAGCTCGATGGCAGGCCTCCGCCCAACCTGTTGGGAACCTCGATTGAAAACCACAACCTGGGCGAGCTCGCCTGGAGGATCGACGTCGGTTACGACGTTCCGATTTACGAGCGGGTTCGCGAGCGCGGTCTGCGCGAGATCAACCTGTACAGCCTGATCGGGCTGATCTCGTTGACGGATCTGCGTGCGCCGCCCGGTTCGTTGAGCGGATACAGCGGCTTTTCGAGGTTTCCTCTCGACCTGACCTTCGATGTGGGTTTCCGATTCGACACTCGATTCGGGGTTTTTCAAGTCGGCTTTTCCACGGTGCTGGGATTCATAAGGTTGTGAGATACTGGATCCCAACGCTCGTCTGGCTTGCTGCGGCCGTTGCGTACGCGCAATCGGGGTTGCCCGTCCGCGATGTCCGGGTGGAGTGGGACCGCGGTTCTGCGAAGGTTTCATTTTCGGCTAAAGACCTGGTGGACGAAAGCGTGCGGCGCGAGCTTTCGAGCGGGCTGCGAAAGCGTTTGCTGGTGCGGGTGAGCGCGCACTTTCGGTCTTCCAACCGTGAAATGGCCGTCCGGCAGTTCAGCTGCGACGTGACGCGCGATCTCTGGGAGGACGGCTACGTCGTCCGCATCGGTAAGCAGAGTCGGCGATTCGAGACACTTGACGAGGTCTTGAACCACTGCCTTTTGATCAAGGGCTTGTTCGTGGGGGAGCCCCAGCGTTACGAGGATCACTCGGGTCGCGAGATCTATTTCCAGGTGCGCGCCGAGTTCAATCCGATCTCCAAGGCGCAATGCCGAGAGCTCATTCGTCCCAGCTCCGGCGATGACCCGATGGGCCCCATCACCGTGAGCATCGTGAGACGCCGGATCTGTCGAGCTGAGCGAACCGTGGAGTTTCGCAGCGATTTCGTGCGGGTGCCGCCATGAGCCGCTTCGAGCGAAAGATCCTGTTTGCCATCGGCCTGGCGGTGTTCTTGGCCCTGGGCGGGAGTATTTTCCTCGCGCAGGGAGCATTGCGCGAGGTGTACCGTGTGGGGGTCAACGAGCGCTTTGGGGCGGAGCTCGTTCGCGGCGTCGAGGCGCGACGCGCCCAATTGATGGCGCTGCGGTCGAGCTCCGATCAGGCTGCCGATGCCGTGCGATGGGCGGTGGAGGCCGAGCTCGAAAAGCGGCCCGCCCACCGCGATCTGGAATCGCTTCTGGAGTTGCTTTTGGAGCGCTACGATTTCGTCCAAAGCATCCGGGTTACCGACTCCGCGGGCGAGGAGATCGCGCGGGTGGTGCGGCCCTTCGATGCGTTCGGCGAGCAGAAGCGCGTGACGGTGCGCCCGAGGAAAGCCAACGTCGGTGGCCGCGTGTATCCGATCTTGGTCGAAGTGGCGGTCCCGGAGATCTATTTCGAGCGTTTGCAGCAGGCCGGTGAGGTTGCAGACGTGTATTCGCGGCTCCAGAGGAAGAGCGCTTCGGTTTCCGAAGTCTACGTCTGGGTCTTTGGCATTTTGGCCTTTTTCGTGATCGTCGTTGCGTTTCTGATCGGTGCCGTCGTGTCGCGGCGCGTAACGCGTCGTGTGACCGCCCTGGCCGACGCGTCTCGCCAGGTCGGTGCTGGTGACTTCACCGTCATGCTGCCGACGAGCGCGGGCGACGAGGTCGCGGAGCTGACGCAGGCGTTCAACGCGATGGTTCGGGACCTCAGGGAATCACGAACCCGGATCGAATATCTTCAACGCATCAGCGCCTGGCAGGACTTCGCCCGGCGATTGGCCCACGAGATCAAGAACCCATTGACCCCCATTCAGTTGGCCGCCCAGGAAATCGCGGAGACCTATGACGGCGACGACGAGGTCTACCGGCGCAAGCTAGAGCATGCGCGTTCGATCGTGGAAGAGGAAGTCGCCACACTTCGGCGGCTGGTGGGTGAATTCAGCGCATTTGCCAAGCTGCCCATCGCCGATCTGTCGCCGGCCGATCTGTGTGAGCTGATCCAGGCCATCGAGGGATCGGTCCCAGCAATCCTCGAGGACGTCGGGCATGGTACCTCCGCGCCGGTCGAAGTTCGGGTGAGCTGCGCAACGCAGCCCATCCCCGTGCGTATGGACCTCATGATGATGAAGCGAGGCGTCGACAACATCGTGCGCAACGCCATTCAAGCAGCCTTTTCTTCGCACCCCGAAGGTGGCGGCCAGGTGTGGATACGAGCCTACGTGCGCGGTGATGCGGCAGTCGTCGAGGTGTGCGACAACGGTCCAGGCATTGCCGATGCGGATTGGGACCGAGTCTTCGATCCGTATTATACGACGAAGCCCGAGGGCACGGGGTTGGGATTGGCCATCGTGAAGAAGGTGGTGTTGGAGCACGGAGGCGAAGTGCGGCTCGACGGCGCGGCCGAGGGCGGGGCGCGGTTCCGCATCGAGCTACCCCTGATGGAGCAGACATGAGCTCGCGTCGCGAAAGCTCACCGTACCGGTGGGCTCATTGGCTGATCATCGCGGTCGCATTCGTGGCGCTCTACGCTTGGATGACACGGGGAAATGCCTCTCCCTTGGTGGGCAAGGAAGCGCCGGATGTCACACTCCCCGTGGCTGCCGGCGGCCATGCCGGCGGGCCCACGGAGCTCAGGCTTTCCGAGTTGACTGGCCAAGTCGTGGTGCTCGACTTTTGGGCGAGCTGGTGCCAAGCGTGCCGCCGGAGCACGCCGATCCTCAACGACCTGTATGAGGAGCTCGGCGACCGAGGAGCCGCCTTTTATGGCGTCAACGTCGAGCGGATCGACCGCGCGCGCTTGCAGGCCGCCCACGCGGCGTTTGGCACGGAATTTCCCACCGTTCAGGACCGTAGCGGCGTGGTGCAGCGACGCTATGCCATCGACATGCTTCCGACGGTCATCGTGGTCGGCCGGGATGGCCTGGTCCGTTGGGCTTCCACGGGTGTTCCCAGCAAGACGAGGCTCCGGTCGGCGATTTCCGAGGCTCTGGACTAGCCGGATTCGGACGTGGTTGACGACCCCTCCGGGCGCTGGTAGGTTCGCCCGCCCCGCGGCGCCGACGGTGCGGTGCGTCAGGCATGGAGGCATTCGTTGGTTCAAACCCTTCAAGGTCAGAGCTTAGAGGAGCGTGTTGCCCATCTACAGCAGATGATGGATGCATCGAGCCCAGCGGTGCGTCAGGAGTATCAAGAGCGCTTCGACATCGCTTGGATTTATCACGATAGCGCTCTCGAGGGCGTCGTCTATTCGATGGACGAGCTCAAGTCGGCCATGCGGGAAGAGGGCGTGCCGGACCCCTCGCTGATTCCCGTCTACGACGAGATCCGAAACCACATGGGCGCGATTGCGATGATTCGCGAAATGGCGACCCGCAAGCGGGCCAACGTGACGCTGGACGTGATCAAGAAGCTCTACGCGCAGCTCGCGCCCGAAGAGCTCGAAGGCAAAGGTCCGCCCACGTATCGAAAGGACATGCCGCTACACCGGCTCTACTTCCACGAAATTTCTCAGCCGGACAAGATCAGCTATCGGATGCGACAACTCGTTCAGTGGCTTTCCGACCCGGAAACCAAAAAGACGATGCATCCCGTGCGCATGGCCAGCAAGGCGCACTTCCAGCTGCTTCACATCTATCCGTTTCCCCGTCACAGCGGGAAGGTAGCCCGCTTGGTGATGAATCTGCTGCTCATGAGGGGGGGCTATCCTCCGGTGATCATTCATGCCACCGAGCGGCAGCGCTATTACGAAGCGCTTCGAAATGGCGAGGACGCCACGGCGAATCTGATCAATCAGGCGCTCGGGGCCGCCATCGAGACCGCGATTCAATACTTCGAGGAAATGTAATAGGGCAGGCCGCCGTCAGCCACTCTCGCAAAATCGAGGCAAGGCAGAAATCACGGCTAAGTAGCGCGCTCCGGCCGCCAGCGTGTCGTTTGCGTTTTCCGGCGTGATGCCGCCGATGGCCACCACCGGAGGCGAGACGGAAAGGCAGACGTGTCGCAATAGGCTCAAGCCCACCACCGGGTCCGGATTTTGCTTGGTGGTGGTCTCGAAGACCGGGCCCAAGGCGATGAGATCGGCTCCATCGCGTTCCGCCTCGAGGGCTTGCTCGAGGTTGTGGGTCGAGACGCCGATCGAGATGGACCCGACCACGGCGCGTGCTTGTCGCACTCTGAGATCGTTCTGACCGAGGTGAAGGCCATCGGCGCCTACCATGCGCGCGATGTCGGCGCGATCGTTGACCACGAAGGGAATACCGGCCTTCAGGCAGGATCGTCTGGCCCGAGTGGCCAACTCCAAAAGCTCGCGATCGTCGAGGGATTTGGCTCGGAGCTGCACCATGGCGCATCCGCTCGAAAGCGCCGTCTGCATCCACTCCAGAGGCCTTGGTGATACCTCGGCATCGATGATCGCATAGAGAGAATCAGCCCACGGGTTCATCACCGGTCAGCCTGCCGTACAGATCCGGGCGTCGATCCCGAAAAAAGCCCCAGTTGGCCCGGTAGCGCCGCAGCGCCGCCCGATCGAACGACGCCGTGGCGACGCCTTCTTCGTCGCGACCGAGCTCCGCCTCCATGTCGCCACGTTGGTTGCAGATGAACGAGCTTCCGTAGAAGGTCATCTCCGCTTCGATTCCGATGCGGTTGGCCGCAGCGACGGGCATCGCGTTGGCGACCGCGTGCCCCACCATGACCCGTTGCCAAGGGTCCTTGGTGTCATCCATGGGAGCGCTGGGCTCGCTGCCGATGGCCGTCGGGTAGAGCAAGACCTCCGCGCCCAGCAAGGCCATGCTGCGTGCGGCCTCTGGAAACCATTGGTCCCAACAGATCCCGACTCCGATCCGTCCGTGCCGGGTATTCCAAACCCGAAACCCGGTATCGCCGGGACGGAAATAGAATTTCTCCTCGTAGCCGACTCCGTCGGGGATGTGGCTCTTTCGATAAACGCCCAACTGCTCACCGTCGGCATCGATCATGACCAGGCTGTTGTAATAGCTCTGACCGGCGCGCTCGAAAAAGGAGATGGGCAGCACGACACCGAGCTCGGCCGCAAGCGATTGCATCCGGGCGACGGTGGGATGACCCTCGAGCGGGGCTGCCAAATCGAAGGCGCGCTCGTCTTCGCTCTGTGGGAAATAGGGACCCTCGAAAAGCTCCGGCGTGAGCACCACCTGTCCGCCTGCTTGCGCGGCTTTGCGGACTAGCTTTTCGATGCGGTCGACGTTGACCTCGCGCGTGTCGTGCAGAGCGCACTGAACGATTGCAATCGAAAGGGTGGTCGCGGTCATGGGGCCATGGGTTGAGGCTGGGTCACGCAGTGAAGCGCGCCTCCTCCCCATAGCAGGTCTCGGGCCGGCACGCCGACCACATCACGACCCGAAAACAAGCTCGCCAGCGCCGCAAGCGCCGTCTCGTCCTGCTCGATGGCGTAGGTGGGAACGAGGACCGCTTCGTTTGCCACGTAGAAGTTGCAGTAGCTGGCCGGCAAAGGAGCGCCGTCGGGCGCGGACACGGCGCAGGGAGCTGGCAACTCGACGACCGTCAGGCCGCTTGCCTGAAGCTCCGTGCGGATGGACTCCAAGATTGCAGCGTTTGGCGCGTCGCGCTGGGGGCGCATGCAGACCACCGAATCGGCAGAGACGAATCGCGCGATCATGTCGACGTGACCGTCGGTGTGATCGTGCTCGAGGCCTCGCTCGAGCCAGATCAGCCGTTTCATCACGACCTTCGCGCTCAATGCCTCTTCGAAGGCATCGCGCGTCAAGCCCGGATTGCGGTTGGGATTGAGCACGCACGAGGCGGTGGTGAGGAAGGTCCCGGCGCCATTGCAGTCGAGGGCCCCGCCTTCGAGCACGACCGGGCATTCGAATCGACGTGCGCCCAGGTATTGCGTCAGCCATTTGCTGACCTGCGCATCGAAGGGCATTTCGTACTTTGCGCCCCAGCCGTTGAACTCGAAGCACAGGGCGCCGAGGGCATCCGATGCATCGTGTCCGAGCAGGGGGGCCGTGTCGCGAACCCAACAGTCGCCGTAGTCTGCCCGGACGTACTCCACTCGGTCGGAGCCGCCGATCAGGTTTCGAGCCTCGTCTTCGACCGCCTCGTCTTTGACCAGCAGTCGCACGGTCTCTCCGCCCACCTCCGCGATGGCACGACAAAGCTCTGCAATCGACCGCTGCGCCTCGGCGAGGCTTGCCGGCCATTCTTCGCGCAGGTGAGGAAAAGCCAACCAGCAGGCATCGTGCCGCTCCCACTCAGCCGGGACGCGAAGTCGTGGCTCCACCGCGGGAACCTACCACGGGAGCACCTTCGATTCACCGAACCGATCGATCATCGCCTGCACGTGCTCCAGCACCGCCACCCGCCTTTGCTCGAGACCTTGGAGCTGTCGTTGGTTGAGCACCGGCGCCAAGGGGTCGCTTCGTAAGCGTTCGGCGAATCGTTCGACGTCGAGTTGCCGCACCGCCTCGATGCTCGATCGGCGAAAGCGCTGAAGGGCTTTGAGCCGCGCCTCCATCAGCCCCAGGCGCTGCTGCCCGAGCCAGAAGCCCGCCCCGTTGTCGAGGTAGATCAGCGGACCGCCTGGCCCCCGTGTTCGCACGTTGGTGAAGTCACCTCCCCAACGGTCCACGTTTTGGGTGAGGTAGTCGAACACGATCAGGTCCGAGAGCTCCGCGGGCCGTCCCTCCAGATCCGGCCGTCCCGCCTCGGGTCGTCGGGGATCGGTGGCTTCACGAACGCCGGGGCGACCGTTGAGATCGGATCGGTAGTCGACCGGCCTTTGGTACGGAGTGATGGGCAGCGTCTTTTGGACGCGTACCCAGCGCTCCCACTTCCGGCCCATGCGCAGACGCTTCAGAGGCTCGGGGATCCACCAGATGAAGGCGCCCTGGAGGGTTCCGTCGGCATCGACTCGGAGCTCGGACACCCTCCGGTCGCCGTGCGCCGCGCTTTCGAGGTCACTCCAGGCCAATCGCCGTCCCGTCGTCGGCGGAACCCTGCCGAAACCGAGCTCTCGATCCAAGTAGTACGCCGCGACCTCGGAGTACCAGTGCGCGGCCGAGAACGTTTGCTTTGGCTTGAAATATCCCTTCGTCCCGTCTTCGAGCGTGATGAGAAACGCGAGGCTTCGGCCGCCTCGGCCCTTTTCGACTTCGGCGATCGGCTGGTGGCGTAGCGCTGCGACCCGCGGTGCGTCGGGCTCACCCAGGAAGGCGGGGCTTGTTTGCTTCGGGCTCTGCGTCGACGCGAGAAGCGGCCAACAAGCCGCGAACGCGAGCGCGATGAAAGGGATTCGCCGCACTGGGCGAGTCTAGTCGGCCACGCCGATGAGGTCGATCTCTCGGCCTACCGATCGATCGCGCGCGAGCTCGAAGATCGCCCGAGCCAGTGCGACGTCCTGGATCGCCAGGCCGGTCGAATCGAAAACGGTCGTCGAACCAGCGGGGGGCTTCGAGAGGCGGCCTGCGACCACCTCACCGAGTGTTCCCGCAACGTCGTCGCGTGCAAACTCACCCTTCGCCAAGGGTACGTTGATCTCGCCGCTGCCGGTGGCTTGGTGGATGTCGTCGATGTACACCCTGGCGTTTTTCAGGACCTGGCTTTCGAGCTCCTGCTTGCCGGGCGCATCGGCGCCCATGGCATTGACGTGCGCGCCGGGTTGGATCCATTCGGCTCGAACGAACGGCGCTCGCGATGGCGTTGCAGTGCAAACGATGTCCGCGCCGGCCGCTTGCTGCAGGCTCACTACTTGGCCTCCGACCTCCGTCGCGAATCGCTCGGCGTTCTCCGAGCTCCGATCGTAGGCGAGGCTTTGGAAGTCGCCAAAGACCACCTTGTGGGCCGCGTAGAGCGTGCGGGCCTGTGTGCCGCAGCCGATGAACGCGACGGTCGAGGGCGGTTTGCAGACCAGAAACTTGGATGCGACGCCGCCTGCGGCCCCCGTTCGCAAAGCCGTGAGAGTGGTCCCATCCATGATGGCGAGAGGAAATGCATTGGATGCGTCGTTCAAGACGTACACCGCCATCACCGTGGGTAGACCATGGCGCTTGCGATTGTGTGCGTGAACGTTGACCCATTTGATGCCTGCGAAGCGCCCGAGGCGCGCGGGCATCGCACGGAAGTCGCCATCATGGTCCTCGATCGGAAGGTAGACTTTGGGCGGCATGGTGGCTTCGCCCCGTCCAAACGCACCAAAGGCTTCCTCGACGGCTTGTACCGCAAGCTCCATCGTCGCGACCGACTCGACCTCGGCGCACGTCAATACCAGCGTTTTCATGCGTTCCTGTTCTGCCAAAAACCCCTGGGTCATGTCCCCAGGGCTGCAGTATAGTCCGCCGCGACCCGTGGATTGCAACCTGGGATGAATATGACGCCTTCCGCACTTGCATTGGTTGGTTACGCGGCATGGACGCTGCTTTTGGCCATCGTGTTGCTCGGCTATCGCACCGGGCTCGTGCTCGCCAAGCGACGAGCAGCCAATTCCTTCAGTCCGAGCGGAGAGGATGTTTCACCGTTTTCAGCTAGACTTTGTAGAGCGCACGCGAACTGTTACGAGAACCTCCCCGTCTTCGCTGCTTTGATCCTGATCGCGCTGGTGACCGACCACGCGGCCATCACCGATCCGCTGGCACGCTGGGTCTTGGTGGCGCGCGTAGCGCAGTCTTTGGTGCATCTGATCTCGACCAGCGAAGCCGCCGTGTCGATACGAGGGACGCTGTATTGGTTGCAGCTCGGGGCGGAAGCCTATTGGGTCGTCCAGTTGGGGCTTTTGGGCTTCGGCTGACCGGGGACTCAGTGAAAGTCGCGGGATCGACGAGTCGATTCGGCGAGAGCGACGTCCGGTGTCCACAGCGACCGCGCGATTAGGTGCGTGACGCCATCCGCTTTTTGCAGCTCTCCGCTCACCCCCAGCAAGGAGGCCGTCTTGGCGATGATGGCATGGCGGTCGAATATGGGCTTCCACACGACGACGTTGACGAAGCCCGTTTCGTCTTCGAGAGTGAAAAACGTGACGCCGGAAGCAGTACCTGGACGCTGGCGACAGATCACCATCCCGACGTAATCGAGCTGCTCGCCATGCGCTCGGCCATGCACGGTCGTGGCGTCGGGAATGCCCCTTGCAAGCAGTGCATGTCGGAGCCCATGCATTGGATGACCGCGAGTGCTGTGATCGCTGACCCGATAATCCCAGATCACTTCGTCATCGCCTGCCAGCGATGCAAAGGAGATCTGACTCGAAGCAGGCTCCAGCGGCAATGAATCCCGTATGAAGCGCGACAATCCGCGCACCTGCCAGATCGCATCGCGTCGATTGAGCTCGAAGCAATCGAACGCCCCTGCTTCCGCAATCGAATGCAGTGCCTTGTTGTTGAGACCCGTCCGTCGAACGAAGGTGGCAAGGTTGGGATAGGGTGGCCCACTTGCTTCGATCCGTCTTCGTTCGACGACGCCCAGCCCTTTCACGTAACGAAGCCCCATCCTCACGGCCCACGAAGAGGAGCCCCCGGGCTCGAGCGTGCAATTCCAGCGGCTCTTGTTGACGTCGATGGGTCGCACCTCGACTCCGTGTCGCTTGGCGTCTTCGACCAGCGTGGCTGGCGTGTAAAAACCCATGGGCTGCGAGTTCAAGATCGCACATGTGAACACGTCGTGATGGTGGCATCGGAGCCAAGCCGTGACGTAGGCGAGCAAAGCAAACGACGCGGCATGGCTTTCGGGAAAGCCATACTCGCCAAAGCCACGAATTTGCGAGAATACACGCTCGGCAAACCCTTCGGGAATGCCTTGCGCGATCATCCGAGGAATCATGCGAGCACGGTGCTTTTCGATGCGTCCCGACTTGCGCCATGCGGCCATGTCCCGGCGAAGTTGGTCTGCTTCTCCCGGTGTGTACCCAGCGGCTTCGACCGCCAGCTTCATGACCTGCTCTTGGAAGATCGGCACGCCCAAAGTCTTTTTCAAGATGCGTTCCAGGTTGGGATGGGGATAGAAGATTTCTTCTTCGCCCTTTCGACGCCGCAAATACGGATGGACCATGTCTCCTTGAATCGGCCCAGGACGAACGATTGCGACCTCGATCACCAAATCGTAAAAGGTGCGTGGTCGAAGCCTGGGCAGCATGGCCATTTGTGCGCGGCTTTCGATTTGAAAGACGCCGACGGTGTCTCCTTCGGACACCATGTCGTAGGTGGCTTCGTCTTCCGCCGGGACACTTGCAATCTCGAGGGACATCCCCTTGTGCTCATGCAAGAGATCGAATGCGTGGTGAATACAGGTCAGCGCACCTAGACCGAGCAGATCGACTTTGAACAACGCGAGGTTGTCGACGTCGTACTTGTCCCACTGAATCACCGTGCGGGCCTCCATCGTGGCCGGCTCGATGGGAACGATCTGGTCGACGGGGCGGTCGCCGAGCAGAAATCCGCCCGGATGAATCGACAAATGTCGAGGAAAATCGAGAACTTCTGAAGCAAGGGACCATAGGTGTCGAGTCGCTGGCGCATTGCCTTCGAGACCTGCTTCTCGGAGTAGGTCCGGATCGAGCACGTCATCGCGATGGCGAAGCAAGCGCGTGGCCGTCTCCAGGTCCGTGCGAGACAAACCAAGCACCTTGCCGACGTCACGCACGGCTGAACGAATGCGGTAACGAATGACGTTTGCAACCATCGCTGCGTATCGACGCCCGTACTTTTCGTATACGTGTTGAATGACTTCCTCGCGACGGTCGTGCTCGATGTCGAGATCGATGTCGGGAGGCTCGGCTCGCTCCACGCTCAAAAATCGCTCGAACAAGAGATCCATTCGGACCGGATCGATTGCCGTGATTCCCAAACAGAAACACACGGTACTGTTGGCGGCGCTGCCTCTTCCTTGACACAAGATGTCGTGATGCCGGCAATACTGGACGATTCCATGCATCGTCAGAAAGTAGCCTCCACAATCGAGCCTTTGAATGATTTGGAGCTCGCGTTCTATTTGATTGCGAACCTCGACGGGGATGGTGCCGTGGTAGCGTTCGAAGGCACCGCGAAACGTGAGCTCGCGCAACCAGCCTTGCTCGGTTTGCCCATGTGGCAAATGCTCTTCGGGATATCGATAGTGAATGTCGTCCAGGCTGAAAGAGCACTGTTCGGCGATGTCCAAAGTGCGCCGTAGGCATTTGGGATCATCCGCAAAGAGATGGGCCGCTTCGTCGAACGATCTCAGATAGTGCTCGGCGTTCGGGCGGGTGATTCGGCCTGCTTCCGAAAGCACTTTACCCGCACGAATACAAGCCAAAACGTCCTGTAGAGGGCGCCGGGCTTTGTCGTGGTAGAGGACCTCGTTGGCGCCCACCGCATGGATGCCTAGATCCCGGGCTGTCGCTCGAAGGGCTCGTTCCTTCGGCTTGTCGTGTTCGCTGAGGTGACGCGCACAAAGAGCAAACAGAGCGGACGGCCCTCGAAGGGTATGTAGCGCGCGCAAGGGCTCGGGCGTCGCGCACAGGAAAAACAAATCGCGCGCTTCTCGAAGATCGTCCAACTCGACCAACGAAAAACCTTTTTCACGACGCGCGTGTCCGAGCGAGATCGCTCTACAAAGGTCGGCATAGCCGCGCCGTGTCTTTGCCAGGGTGATGATGTGATGCATCGCACCCTCGACGTCGACGGTGAGTTGTGCGCCGACTAGGATACGGATGCCCAAATCCTTGGCCCGCATGTGGGCTCTCACCAGGCCGTACACACCGTCACGATCGGTCACTGCAATGGCTCGAAGACCGAGCGCATGAGCTCGCTCCACCAGCTCTTCGGGAAACGAAGCGCCTTCCAGAAAGCTGTGGTTGCTCTTGACCCACAACGGAACGTAAGCGCTCATTCAATCCAGCACTCCGTGCAAAAACCATCGCTTCCGAGGGCGGTCGTAGAAAAGCCAGAGGAAATCTCCCCGATCGGTTTCGGCGTAGTAGTAATCGCGTTCGACCAAGCGCTTCCACCAACCACCGCTGACCCGATAAGGACCATACAGGTGCTCGATCGCCTGGTTTGCCCCGAGCGCAGGACCGGCTTCCGGCATTTGGGGCTCCCGTGGCCGCAATGCCTTGGGTTTCGCATAAACACGCCTGATCATTGATGAAATTGCTGGGACTGCGCCCTTGGTGCTGACCGGGGCACGATCGATTGGCTCCCATTGGAAAGAGGCTTCCGGCAAATGCGCTTCACGGATCCGAGCCCTGACCACCGAATGCTCTCCATATGCGGCACGGATTCGGGCGAGCGCGCGATGGGCGGCGCCCATGTCACGAGGAGGTTGATGCCCAGGTAGGGGAGCTTGCTCTGCGGCCGCCCGGACGGTCGTGGCGAGGAGCTCTACGTCTTCGACGGCGCCTGACAGTTGGGTTTCGCCGAGTCGAAGGCGAATCAACTCGAGCAGCAACATGAGATCCAACGTTGCAGAGGCAGGTTCGAGGTGTTCGCGATGAGTGGAAGCTCGTTCCAGTCGAAGAGACAAATCCAACGATTGAATTGCTTCTCCACGTGCCCGCACCTGGTGCAGCAACGAGTGAAGAGCGCCTTTCAATGCAAAAAGAAGACGATGCTGATCGTCGTCGGGCGGATCGACTTGAAAAGAAATTCGGGCCGGCTCATCGAAGCCACGCGGCTGAATGGGAAGCTGAAGACCCTCTGCAAAAGAATCATGAAGCGAGCTTGCCTCGGCCCCGAAACGGCTATGCAGCTCTCCTGCCGGAACGGACAGAAAGTCGCCCAAGGTTTCGATGCCCAACGCATGCAAGCCTTCGCAGACCTCCCCGGGCAGATCGAACAATCGAAGCGGGACCTCGTTTGATTTGGCGCATTCTTCTTGAGGGCTTTCGATGACGTTGACCCCACCACCGGTCATCGCAACGGCCAATGCTCGATGACGATGAAACCCCACGGTTACCGTGTTTTGCCAACGTCGTGCCCGCAAATAGCGGTGAATGCAGGTTGCCCAGTTGCGATGGCCGCCATAGAGGCTCCTCAATCCTTCCGGATCGACGTGGAATGCGCCGCAATGAGCGCTTGCTTCGACTTTGGGCGAAAAGGTTTGAAGCGAGGCGACTAGATCTTCGATGACGCGCGACTTTTGCTCGGTCGATACGACTGCAGTGCGCAAGTGAGGCAATAGATCGCGCGCCACGATTTGGCGCATTCCAATGTGCAGGCGGCTCTTTCGAGCGAGCTCGTTCAGGTGTGTGATGCGGCCATGGGGCCCTTCGTCATCGACGATGGCCACCGGCCACCTCTGCCAGTTGGGTTTTTCGTGAAAGAGAATTTGCAATGGAAGCACGGGCAACAAAACGCAGCTCGTTCGCTTCATGACGTCCCTCGCAAACCTACTGGAGCAATGGAAGGGATTGGGGACGGCTCGGCGCCGAGACCGACTTTGTCTTTCAAAATCGTCGTATGGACTTGGAATTGATCGGCACGAAGGCTGCCGCGCTTGGGCTCGATGCGAAGACCCACCAAGGGACCCGAAGAAGGATCTTCGTGCGTGTTGGAGGTGAGGAGGAGAACGAGGCCGTCGTACTGACGCATCATGCCTTGAAGGCGGCCTTGCCAGTTGACCGAGGACCCGGGTGGGGTCGCATCCGTGAGATCGAGCACGGTCAATCCAAATGCACCAGAGCGAGCGAGCCATTCCGCTGCTCGGATGGGTGCAAATGGGCCCGCAGCGCCCGGCACCTGAATGACGAGGAAACAATCGAGGTCGACTCCCGCGGCATCGAGATCGGGAGGGAACAAAGATCCGTCTTTGGGCTGTACCCAAGCGACGAGCTCGCCACGCGCTTGCGCTTGGATCACGCAGGAAACCGCCGTGGTCGTTCGAGCACAGGCATGCCGCCCCGACAGCTCCACCAACCGTGCCCGGGGCAGCAGCTCCGAAAGCGGCAAAGTCTTGGCCAAGACCCGCGGTTGCTCGGTTTCGATGGGGGTCCCAAAAGCCATGGGACCACCCAATATACTGAACAAATAATCAGTCGCAAGGACAGTGTGGCATATCCGTCAAAACGAAGCGATTTCAGACCCTTAGGCAGAACCGGAGCAACCTCGGATCGCGTCGATGGCTTCTTGGTAGGACAAAGAACGAGTGGTGGTACCAAGCGCGGCGGAGGCGATACGGACCCGTCTTGCCGCGGGGTTTCCATCGTCGACAATCGCGAGGACCGCCTCGCGGACCGAACCCGAAAGCGAAGCCTCCAACACCTCGGCGCTCGCAGCCTGCAGCTGCGGGTCGTCGCTGCACAACCCTCGCCAAAGCAATCCGAAATTTTCACCAGGCCGTAGCAAAGCCATCAACGAGAACGTCCGTTCCAACGCAGCCCGTTCCTTGTCGCGCAATGCGGTTTGCAACGACTCGCCGTCTGCAGCGCGGACGGGCCCACGGCCTTCGATGGCAGCACGCCACTGAAGAAGCTCGATGAGGCGAATCAGGCTCGACCTGAGCTGATCTTCCAATACCGCGTCATCGAGGCCGGCATTGGGCGCATCTTCATACAGGCGGCCGAGCGTCCGAACGAAACGAAGACGCGATCGAAATTGATCTACGTATCTCTGCCGTGTCGATACGATGAGCAGCAACCAACCAGACGCAAAAAGAAGCAGGACGATACCAAGTTGCGCGATCGAGATCCCGAACGCGATGGAGAAGATGATCAGCAACGATGCGAGTCCCTGTCCCACGCGATGACCGAACACTTCGATCATGCCTTTGGCCTGTTCACGTCGACGGCGATCGAGGGGCAGAAACAGCACTTCCACCGAGCCTCGATACAGCGTGTGGCGCAAGCTGCCATCGAATGCCTTGAGAGCCACGGCAAAGGGAAGAACCGGCCCCAGGGTCAAGCCTACGGCCCCGCCCATGATCAGCACCGGCAGCAGGGCCAAGCTCCGGTGAGCGCCGAGCCCGCGTAGAAGCCAACCCGCGCCGACGAGCTGGACGACCAAAGCGACTGCATTGAGACCCAGGTAAAAACGAGCGAAAAAGAGCCCGAGACGGGCGGTGGCGACGTGCTGAGCCACGGTGCTCTTGAAGACGAAATCGACGAACGTGAGCGCGATTGTTCCCATCAGCACCACAGTCAGCAACCGCGAGACGTAGCCATCGGTGACGAGCTGCCCGAGCGAGGGTCGCGGTGCGTCGTCGATCGACTGCATCGGCTGTGTCCCGTCGTGGACCTTCCAAAGAAAAGCAGTCGCCGCTGCAATTGCCAGGATGATTGCCGCCGAGACGACCAGGCCGGAGGGCGCGATCAATCGAAGCAAACGTTCCGAGAGCAGGGAGCCCAAAGTTGCGCCGGTCACGCCGCCTGCTGCAACCGCAGGGAAGATGCGCTTGGCTTGGGCCACCGTCACCGCATCGTCGAGCAAGAGCCAGAATTCGATCAAGACGACCGTGATCAACAGCCCCGTCCAGACGTAAAAGCCAAATGGAGCCCATGCGCCCATGTCCTCGAGCAACGCCCAGAAGCCCAAAGTCACCAAGGAGCCGAAAACCAGCGATGCGGCGAGCAAGGCACGGCGATCGCGAACGTGAGGTAGCAAGCGCCGGTGGATCGCGAGCTCCGCGATGGCCAGCAAGGCAATGGCCAAGTAGGCCCGTGGAAGGTCGGTTGCCGGCAAGTTGGTCAGGAAAAGGGTATCGCGCGCCGTTTCCATCACGGAATGGGCGGTCATGATCGCCATCAGGGTCACGAAGCCGACCGCGAGGTTTGCGCGATCCTCTCGACGAACCGAAAAGCGCATGCGTGACGAGCACGGTACCGTCAAAACGCACGGTGGTCATTTCTCGTGCAGGGTGGCCGGCGGTCTCGGGGAGGTCATCTGCGGCGGAGCGCCTCGAGCTCTTCCACGGACCGGGGCCAGTCGCCTTTCAGCAGCCGTGACAGCGATCGATCGGCCAGCAATTTGCCTCCGGTCTGGCAAGTCGCGCAGTAGTTGGTTTCGCGGTCGGTGAAGACGATCCGTTGAATGGGATCTCCGCAGACCGGACAAGGTTGGCCGTACTTGCCGTGCACGGACATTTCCGGCCGAAATGCGGTCACTTTTTCCGGGAACTCGCCTCCCTGCTGCTCCACCAAGCGAGCTGTCCATTCGTTCAAGACCTCCCGGGTCGCCTGGTACAATCGCTCGAGTTGCGGCGGGGTCAGCCTCTGAGTCCACATCAGCGGCGAAAGTCCCGCACGGTGCAGGATCTCGTCGGAGTAGGCGTTGCCGATTCCACTCAGGATTCGCGGGTCGGTGAGGGCGCGTTTCACGGTGTGGTTCCGTGCTTGCATCGAGGCAGCGAAGCGCTCGTAATCGATTTCCAGTGGCTCGAGGCCCCCCGGGTCGTGCTCGTCGAGGGCATTCCGGCCCCGGCAAAGGTGCACCGAAGCCCGCCTCTTCTTGCTGGCTTCCGTGAGCCACAAAGCGCCTTCGTCGAAATCGAACGCTGCGAGCCCAATTCGAGCCGGGATCTTGCGATGGGGCTCCTTCCATTGAAGGCGCCCGGCGATCATCAGGTGCACCACGACGAACAAATCGTCCTCCAGCTCGATCACCAGGCGTTTGCCGAGGCGATCTAAGTCGATGACACGCTTTTCATGGATGGCATGGATGGGCGGATCGACGCTGCGGACAACGAAGGGAGACGCTAGCCGCACGCCACGAAGGGTCTTCGCGACGATGCGTGGCCGAAGCGCGTGGAGATATAGCTCGACGTCGGGCAGCTCAGGCATGGCTAGCGCAAGTGCGGATCGAGGCGGTCCCGCAACCAGTCGCCGGTGAGGTTGAAACCAAGCACGGTGATCGCGATCGCACCTCCGGAAAACAGAGCCACGTGTGGAAAACGCAGCAGCACGCTGGTGCCTTGATCGAGGAGAGCTCCCCACGAGATGGCTTTTCCGGGCCCGAGACCGAGAAAAGAAAGCGTGGATTCGGTCAAGATCACCACACCGAGACCGGTGGTGGCCTGAATCACCAAGGGTCCGAGCAGATTGGGGATGACGTGGCGGCCCATCACCTGATGAGCGGGGACACCCAGCGCCCTAGCGGCTTCGACGAACTCTCTTTCCCTCAATGAAAGCGTTTCGGCACGGGCCAACCGTGCATACAAGACCCACCCATTGACCAAAAGGGCCACGATGAGATGGATGAGTCCGGGTCTCGCCACCAGTGCGAGCACCGCAATGTTGAGGATGATGGCGGGAAATGCCTGTACGAGGTCTGCGACGCCGGTCACGAGGTGATCGGCCAGTCGGCCATAGTAACCTGCCCAGGTGCCTACCAAGGTTCCGATCACGATCGACACGCCGACGACCACGATGCTCACCACGGCAGCCAGCCGCGCTCCGTACAGCAAGGCGCTGAGAATGTCGATCCCGTTGTCTCCGGTGCCGAGCCAATGTGCACGCGAGGGCGATTCGTACTCGTGGAGCAAATCGATCGACAACGGGTCGTACGGCGCGACCCAGGGCCCGATCAGCGCGATCACGAAGAAGCCGAAGACGATGAAGACTCCGATAGGGGTCTGCGCAAACACCTTTTGGACCTTCTTCATGACAGCCGAACCCGCGGGTCTACGACCCCGTATGCCAAGTCCACTGCGAGGTTGACGCCCACGTAGATGAGCGCGATCAACAGCACGCAACCCTGCACCACCGGGATGTCGCGGGCGAAAAATCCGTCCAAAAACAGGGTGCCCAAGCCTGGTCTCTCGAAAATTTTCTCGGTGACGACCGTGCCGGACAGCAGCGCACCGAGCTGCGCCGCACCAATGGTCATGACGGGGAGCAACGCGTTTCGTAGCGCGTGGCGCAGGAGCAGGGGCCCCGACGGGACGCCCCGTGCGCGCGCCGCCGTGATGTACTGCTCGGACAACACGCCGATCATCGCCGCGCGCGTTTGTCGCGTGAGCACTGCGGCGAGCGCGGTGCCGATGGTGATGGCAGGGAGGATCAACGCTTCGGGCCCGGCAAGGTCATCGCCTGGCAGCGGCAACCAACGAAGCTTCACCCCGAACGCGAGAATCAACAACGGCCCCAGCCATATGTTGGGAATGGCCAATCCGGCCACGGCCACGGTCGAGGCCAGCTTGTCCCAACCTCGACCCGCGTGAGCGGCTGCCAACGTGCCGAGGGGAACCGCTACCAGCCAGGCCACCAACCACGCCGCGAGCGCGAGGATTACCGTTTCTGGCAATACCTGTCGCATCATCGACCACACGGTGCGGTCGGGTTGCCGGAACGAACGGCCGAGGCTGCCGTCGGCGACTTGCCGAAGAAACGACGCATATTGCGCGCCCAAAGGCTCATCGAGATGCAGCGCGTGCCGAAGCTCTGCTTTTTCCTCGGGGCCTGCCTGGTCTCCCAAGATCGCCTCGACTGGGTCGCCGGGGATCAAGCGCACCAGCAGGAACACGATCGTGACCAGACCGGCTACGGTCAGCGCGGCTCGGGACAGACGAGCCGCCAAGTACCCCCATAGGCCTGCAGACATCACCGGCACCATTGTATGCGCAACGGATGCCTTTCGTCGGCTTCGCGGCCTCGGGAGCCCTCGGGGTTACAGGCCTCCATCGGGCCCGAACGCCGTCGCAGGGGTAGACGTGGGGGTCAGCGCAGCGCAGATCTTCGATTCTGCGCGACTTCCTTCGAGATCGATGATGCGCGCAACCTGCTCATCTACGGGCAGATTCGGCTCGAATTCCCCACTCATGTTGATCTCGCTGGGCAAGACGCAGGAGTAGTCGGTGCGGCAGTTCCCATCTTCGGTGCAGGTTTTCATGCACCAAGTTTCGGCGGTGCGGCTCGGGATGAAGCGCCACTCCACGCACGCGCCCTGGGGGCAGGTGTCGGGATCGCAAGAAAAGACCGTGCAGTAGCCGCCCGGCTGCGCGAGATCGCACTGTCGCTCCCCGGTCGGCGAACAGTCCGTGGAGCTCCTGCACGAGTCGCCGATCCGCTGTTGGCATCCCGCCGCCGCGAGCCCGGCAAGCACTAAGACAATCGCACGTCGCATCGGCGGCGGAGCATACGGGACAGCACTGGTGATCGCCAATCGCCCTGCGTTCGGCAAGAACGGGTGGTAGATTGGCGATGTTGCGGGTTTTATGGCTGGGGGCATGGATCGCGTGGCTCGCCTGCGCCTGGGCGCTGGCAGAGGGCGGACTCGAGCGCGTGGCCAAGTTGGTACGAGCCGGCGACGCGGAGGAAGCCCTGGTCGAGATCGCGACCCTCCCCGCGCAGCAACGCGATGAAGACGCGGTTCGTTACCTGCAAGGCCGCCTGATGCTGGAGGTCGGCCGTCCCTGCGACGCAATGGAACGGCTTGCGCAAACCCCCTCGACTCTTCCCGAAGCGATGCGCGAGGACTCCATGCGCCGTTGGGCGACGGCTGCAGCGCGATGTGGGCACTGCGAGCAAGCGCGCCCCGCCCTACTGGCCGTCAGTTCGAGCGAGCCGGCGGTCACGCGGCACGATCGTGCCCTTGCCGCGGATTGCGCGTTTCAAATGGGCGAGCTCGAAACCGCCGCCCAGGAGCTCACCGAGCTCACGCGCAAAAGAGCTCCGATGCCGAGCCGACTCTCCTTGCTCATTCGTTTGTCGGATATCGAGCTCGAGCTCGGACGGGCGGACCAAGCCCGCGAGGCGGCCCTCGAAGCCTGGAAATCAGCGGTCCGACCCGCTGACCAAGGCTTTGCGCGAGAGCTCGAGGAGCGGGCCCAGCCGACCACCGACGACCGGATCGATCGGGCGGAGCGGCTCATGGAGGCGCGTCGCTTCGACCGCGCCGCCCAGGAGCTCGAGTCGATCGCAGCGGTCGATCGAAAAGCCGTCGCTCCGCGCTGGTATCACGTCTACGGCATGGCGCTCTTTCGAATGCGAACGCGCTATCTCGACGCGGCCAGGGTGCTGCACCGATCGGCAGCGTTCGGCGGGCCGGACGAAATCGAAGACGCATTCCACGCGGCGCGGGCGCTGTCGCGAGCGGACCACGATGCTCAGGCCATACGCGCCTATCGAAGGTTTGCCCAGCGCTACCCTCGCAGTAGGCGCGCACCCGAGGCGCGATTTCTCGCGGCGTGGCTGGAGATGCGACTCGGGCGCCCCAATGGGGAAAAGCAAATGCAGCGGCTGGTTCGCGGCCGCGCCCAGGTACGCGGTCGATGGCGCCGGGCGGCGCTTTGGGAGCTCGGGTTCGAGTCGTTCGAACACAGGCGCTACGCCTCGGCCGTGCGGTACCTCTCGCAGTACGTCGCGCTCACCACCCGGGCGATGGACGAGGCCCGCGGCCATTACTGGCTTGGACGTTCCTACCGCCGCGGGCCCAAGGCGATCGAAGCCTATCGCAAAGCCATCTCGGTGGAGCCCTTGCACTGGTACGCCACGTTGGCCGCCCATCGGCTCCACCAGCTCGGGGTTGCCCCCCCGGGTCCGTTCGAGGCCTTTTCTTCGAGTGGCGTCCTCGCGCTCCCGGACGAGGGCTTGCCCATCCCGAAAGAGCTTTCGGTGTACGAACGGCTCGGCCTCGACGTGGAGGGCGTGAGTTGGCTCCGCGCGCACGAAGACGAGCTCGTGGAGCCCCTCGGACAGAAGCTTCGTATTCCTTTGCTTGCGCGGCTCTATCGCGACATCGGCGCCTATCAGGAGGCGCTTCGAATCGCACGCAGACGCCCAGTGTATCTCTATAGCGATCCGCGCGACCAGCGGTGGTGGTGGGATGCCGTGTACCCCATGCCTTGGCGTTCCATCGTCGACGAGCACCGTGGCAAGCTGCCCGCCGCGCTCGTCTACGCAACGATGCGCCAAGAAAGCGGATTCCGTCCCGAGGTGGTGAGCCGAGCGGGCGCCGTGGGCTTGATGCAAATCATGCCTGCACTTGCCGCCAAGCTCGCTGGAGAGCCGGTGACCGCGAAGATGCTCCAGAGCCCCGAGCTCAACATCCCGCTCGGGCTTCGGGAGATGTCACAGCTCGCCGACAGGTTCGACCACGTGTATCCGCTCAGCATCGCGGCCTACAATGCGGGCACGAGCCGAGTCCAGCGCTGGCTTCGGGAAAGCGGCAAGATCGAGCTCGACCGGTTCGTAGAACGAATCCCCTTCAACGAGACGCGTAACTACGTTCGGCGGGTCAGCACCCACTACGCGCGCTACGCGTATTTGGACGGCCTGGAGTCGGGTTGGCCGGATTTGCCTCGCACGGTCGGGCCCTGATTTGCCCGTCATGGTGGGCTCGATACAATGAATCCGAGGATTTGGGTTGCCCGTGCCGAGTTGCAAGGCCAATACACGGCTTGATCCGTGCTGGGCATGTGAATACAGATGAACTTCATTGCGGCCGGGCTCTCCGACGTCGGTCTTCAACGAGAGCACAACGAAGACAGCTACTGCATTCTGTCGAAGCATCGATTGTTCGTCGTTGCAGATGGGATGGGGGGCCATCGTGCGGGTGACATCGCGAGCCGGATGGCCACGGCCGAGATGGCCAGCTTCTTCGATGCGTCGAGCTTCGATGCGGAGGCTCCTTGGATCGGCGATGCCGACGCCCGCTTGAGCTCGGATCAGAATCGACTCGTGTCGGCGGTCAAGCTCGCCAACCAGAGGATCTTTCAGGCTTCGATCCGAAATCGATCGGTCCAGGGTATGGGCACCACGGTGGTCGGCGCCCTGTTCGATCGACGAAACCGCAAAGTCCAGATCGTGCACGTCGGAGACAGCCGTGCCTATCGGATTCGATCCGGCAGGATCACGCAGCTCACACGGGATCATTCGCTGTTGAACGACTACCTGCTCGTCATGCCAAACTTGACCGACGCGCAGAAGCAACGCCTCCCCAGCAACGTGATCACCAGAGCGCTCGGCATGCACGATGCGGTCGCGGTCGACCTGAGCGTGGAAGACGTGGAACCATCGGACTCCTACGTTCTGTGCTCGGACGGGTTGAACGGCATGGTGAGCGACGACCGGATTCTGGACATCGTCCAAAGCGCCGACCATGACGTCGAGAAGGCCGCCAAAGGCCTCGTTGCCGAAGCCAATCGAAACGGCGGCGAGGACAACATCACCGTCGTGATCGTCCGTATCACCGAGTAGACAACCATGCCCAAAAGACTTTCCATTCGGCAGTTGTTGGACTGCTCCCAAGAGGAATTTTGGAAGCGAATCTTTGCGAGCGAGGATTTCAATCAATACCTCTACGAAGGTCTGGGATTCGAATACGAGCTCCAAGAGTGGAATCCGGAAACCGGGTATCGGCGGGCCAAGGTGTCACCGACGCTTCAGGTGCCGAAGGCCGTTGCGCGGGTCTTGGGTGACCGGTTCAGCTACGTCGAAGAAGGGACGTTCGACCCCCTGATCCAACGCTACGAGTTCCGCGTGATTCCCTGTGCGTTGTCCGACCGGATTCGTGCGCGAGGAAACGTCGACGTGGAGCCGGTGTCATCGAATCAGTGCGAGCGCCGGGTGACTTTGGAAATTGGCGCCGACGTGATGGGGCTTGGACCGCTCATCGAAGCGTATTTCGTCGCAGCTACCCGGGAGCAGTACGCCAAGAACGCGGCGTTGGTGAACGAGTACCTGGCGAGCTCTCGTCAATGACCCGCAGGGCGACCCCCTTTTCGCGGATCGCTAGCGGCGATGAGCGACCGCGTCGGCACCCGTTCGATCTCGATGGCCTGCACGTTGGCCACGTTGTGAATGGGCTCGATCGAGTGGCCGCGCGCCCTGAGCGCGTCCTTTAGGCTCGCGTCCAGAGGCGCGATCTCCTCCACGCGAAGCGATGCGGGGATCCCCTGATGGTGAATACGCGGCGCTGCGACGGCCCGGCCAGCATCCATGCCGAACAACAACACATCGAGCGCCACCTGCTCCGTGGCGGTCACGATGCGGCTTCCGCCCGACGCCCCGATACACAGCTCCGGCTTTCCATGGGCAAAGACGATGGTGGGAGACATGGTGGAAACCGGACGCTTCCAGGGGCCCGGCAAGTTGCTCGCGCCCCCTACCAAGCCAAAGGCGTTGGCTTGGCCCACGTCACTGGCGAAGTCGTCCATCTCGTCGTTCATGACGATGCCGCCGCCAGTGAACCGAGCCCCGAACGGGAGGTTGACCGTCGTGGTGACCGAAGCGACGTTGCCCTCGGAATCGACGACGCAAAGATGCGAGGTCCCTCCGCCCTCCGGAGTGGCCGCTCGACGGGTGCTCCAGTCGATCGGAAAGTCGTATGCTTCCATGGGATGCGCACGTCCATCCTCCACGAGCGCGGCGCGCTTTTCGAGTCGGGATTTTTGCAGCATCCGGTCGATCGGCACGATCACCTGGTCCGGGTCGCCGAAGTAGAGCTGACGATCGAGGAAGGGTCCCTTCCAGGATTCGGCCAGTGCGTGCATGAAAGACGCATCGTGGGCCGGGTGGGGACCCACGGCCTGCTGCAAGATGAGAAGGCTCTGGATCAGCGTGAAGCCGCCAGCGCTCGGCGGAGGCGCGGTGACCCAGCGATGCCCAAATGCGGTGGCCTCCAGGGGCTTTCGACTCCTCACTCGATAGGCGCGGAGGTCGTCGAGCGTCATGACGCCGCCGTGGCTTCGAACGGCTGCGACGATTTCCTGGCCGATGACACCGCCATAAATGACCGCAGCGCCGCGTTCTGCAAAGGCTCGGAGCACCCGTGCGAGGCTCGGCCGCTGGAGCGTTGCACCTGGCTTCAGGTTCCAAGTCGACATGACCGGATCCTCACGAAGCTGAGATCCGAAGACCGCTCCCATCGCGGCGAGCGCTTCGCTCACCGTGAAGCCCTGCTCGGCGAGTCGAAGGGCGGGCGCGACCACCTGATCCAGGCTGAGCCGCCCGAAACGGCGGACGAGCGCCTCGATGCCCGCGGGCTCTCCCGGTACTCCCGCGGCGAGGCCACCGAGTTGCGAGGGGGCGTTGGCAGGACCGGGCGGCAGAGGCCCCTCGGTTTCGAACATGGTGGGGGTCGCCGCGCGTGGCGCCCGCTCGCGAAAGTCCAAAAACGAAACCGAGCCGTCTTTGGCCGAGTAATAGAGGGCGAATCCTCCGCCACCGAGCCCACTGCTGGCTGGATTCACGACCCCGAGGGCCAGCATCGTGGCTGCAGCGGCGTCGGCCGCGTTGCCTCCGGCGGCCAGGATTTCCGCTCCTGCTTGCGATGCCTCTACGTGGTCGGACGCGACCGCATCCTCCGTAAATACGGCTGTATGGTTGGGGGTGGAGTCGACGGTGAGCCCAGCGACCAGAAGGGCACAGAGGCACCCAATCAACACCAGGAACGAGCGTTTCATCGGTCGGACCTTGCCTCCAATCCAGCCGAGGTGCTACCGGAGAGGCCCATGCGTTTGGTCTTCGTGATGGATCCGGTGTCTACGGTGATCGTGGACGAGGACACCAGCTTCGCCTTGATGCTCGAGGCGCAATCTCGAGGCCATCGAGTGGATCATTGCCTGGCCAGCGACGTGGGGCTTCGCGGGCAGCAAGTCATTGCACGCGTGCGCCGCGCCAGCATGCAACGCGACCCTTCGGAGCCGATCACCCTGGACGAGCCCGAAGACATCGATCTCGGAGACGTCGATGCGGTGTTCATCCGCAAAGATCCCCCGTTCACCGATGCGTACCTATGGTTGACGCTGGTGCTCGACCACCTCGAGGGACGTACGCTCGTGGTGAACAGTCCGCGCGGGCTTCGTGAAGCCAACGAGAAGCTCTACGCGCACCATTTCCCCCAGATCGTCCCACCTACCATCATGACCAGTCACAAGGACGAGGTATTGCGGTTCCTGCAAGACGTGGGCGGAAAGGGAGTGATCAAGCCCATCGACGGACACGGTGGCGAAGGCGTATTCGTGCTGTCCATCGGCGACACGAACCTGCATGGTCTGATCGAGGCCGTGACTCACACGGGAAGGCGCAATGCGATCGTGCAAGCTCTCCTTCCAGAAGTCTACGATTTCGGTGACAAACGCATCCTACTCGTCGATGGCGAGTTGTTGGGAGTGGTTGGACGGGTACCCCGTCAAGGCGACATCCGCAGCAACGTGCACGTGGGCGGCTCCGCCAAGCTGGCTTCACTCGACGAGGCCGACCTACAAATCATCGAGACGATCAAGCCGCGCCTGGTCACCGACGGGCTGTTTTTCGTGGGTCTAGACGTCATCGGGGGGCGGCTCATCGAAGTCAACGTGACGAGCCCCACGTTGATTCAGCAGATGGCGCGTCTCACCGGCGAGAATCTTTGTGCCACCGTCATCGATCGGCTCGAAGACAAAGTGCACGCCTACGGGCAATAATCACCGGCTGCTCGACCCGATCCGCACGGCGGACGAGATCCCCGCACCCGAAATCGCACCGACGCCTACGGCCACCGCGAACGCGGCCAGCGGGCTCAGCAAGTCCAAGCCGTCGAGCACCAAACCGGTCATGCCGAAGAAGCAGACGAAGAAGGTCCAAAACCGGCGAGACCTCAGCATGCGCGAAAAGAACCCGTGCGCGCTGACGCCCTCGAGCTGGCCGATTTGGCTCGGTCGTGAGGGGTCGTCCATGAGAGGAACTCGGTCAGCGGGGTCATCGCGACGTTGGTCGCCCAAGAACAGGGCCGCAGCCAAGAGCGAGGCACCGAGCACGAGCGAGAGAATGTACAGGTTGATGAGCATGTGGAGGCCGGCTCCGGTCAACGAGCAAGCACGCCCGTTGCACCCCAGAGCACATCGATAGGATGAAGACCCTCTTCCTTGCAAGCCATTTCGAATCCACTTGCGGCATCTGCATCCGTGAAAAACGCAACGGCCACATCGCCGCCACCCGCCCCGGATGGTTTGGCTCCGCCCGAAAAACGCGCTGCGAGGTCGGCGACTCGCTGAAGTTGCACGTCGACGATGGGGGCTCGGGCCGCGTCGCCGAGCTCGCGCATCGCCTCCCCGTAGGAGGTCGCTCGACAAACGACATCTCGAGCCCGGCCAGCTTCGAAGGCTGTGGCAAAGGCGGATCCTATTTCGCCGAGGCGGGCCAAGAGCGCATCGTAAGCGCCTCGATCCCGGTCGCGAAATCCGCGAAGGGCGGCTAGAAGCTCGCTCGTCCTCGAGGCATGGCCGGTCCATATCAACCGAAGCAGCAACTTGGAAGGGCAGCCCAAAGGCCGTATTTCCAACTGGCCGTCGACCCGCGCGAAGCGAAGAAATCCACCAAATGTCGACGCGGCCACATCGACGCCACTGCCGCGTGGCGCGATGGAGGCGTGGCCCCGGTAGGCGCAATCGAAGATTCGGTTCCGCGACTCGATATCGGCGAGATCATGGCCGTGCGTTGCAAAGACGGCTGCTGCGGTCGCGGCTGCTGCGGCCGCGGACGAGCCCAAGCCGAGCTTGACTCGGTCGAGTCGAAGAGCGCTCGCGTCGAGCTGCAACGTGCCAGGCACATCGCCACATTCCTTTCGAGCGAGATCGAGAGTCGCTGCGACCTCCGGCGGCATCGGGAGCTCAAGGTGGGACCATCGGACGAACGCCCTGCGGTCGACCGCACTGACGATTGCCGGAGTACCGTCGAGCACCGCGTATTCACCACACAAAAGCGCTTTGCCGGGGGCGCTTGCGCCAACCGGCTTCATCAGTGCACCTCGACGCCGGGTCCCGGCGCAGCGACCCAAGTGCGCGTGACGCCCGGGGTTCGGTCCAGCGCCTGCCGTACGCGCACGGCATCGCGTGCGTGGCAAAGCGCTTTGACGTGGGGACCGGCGTCCATGGTGGCCCAGGCGGAGACACCCTGCTCGCGAAGGTCTCGAACCGTGGCGAGCGCTGCGAGCGTCGCGGGTGCCCAGTACAAGATCGGGGGGTCGGAGGTGATTGCACAGCAGTGAAATGCCAGCGTGCTCCGTTCCATGGCTGTCCCGAGGGCCTCTAGATCGCGATCTTTGATCGCCCGCTTGATCGTTCGAGCCAGGCCCGGTGCGGTTTCGAGCCAAGCCTGGTAGTAGGGAGAGGTCTTGCGAGAGCGCTCCATGCCCTCGGTGGATCCGATCTTTTTCTTGCCGGGCTCGGTCAGGGCCACCACCAAGCGCAGGTTCCAGTAGTCAGCGGGTGCTAGCTGTCGCGCCGACAAGTCCATATCGCCCCGCCGGCCGGCTGGCAGCTCGACGAAGCCGCCGAAGATCGAACGGGCGGCGGAGGCGCTCGAGGCCCGCGCTAGCGAGCTCAGACGGCGGGAATTGTGGCGAATTCCTGCAGCCGCGGCCGAGGCAGCCGCCAATGCCGCAAAGCCGGATGCGCTCGATGCCAAACCCGCGGCGGTCGGAAATCGATTGTGACTGGTGACCTTGGCGCGCAGGCGCAAGCGGGCGTTTCGCCGAATGCGGTCCAGCATCGCCACCACTCGCGCGTTTTCTGCGGCAGTGGCTGGACGACCGTCCAGCCTCACCTCGTCGGCGTCCAGCGAGGGGTCGAATCGGACGCGCGTCTCGGTGACCAATTGGTCGAGCGTGAGCGAGATGCTCGGGACCGCCGGCACGTTCCACTTGCTGTCGGCCTTTCCCCAATACTTCGCGAGCGCGATGTTCGCGCACGCTTTGGCGGTGGCTTCCATGGGCCGCTCGCTCACCGGCTCACCTCGGCCACGAACGCCTCCTTGCCGAGGATGGCTCGGAGGCGATCGGCTTCTTCCCGTTTGGCTGCCAAGGCAAACATGCAGCCGCCACCTCCGGCTCCGGTCATCTTCGCGCCGAGCGCTCCGGCCGCGCGGGCCGCTTGGCACATCGCATCGATCTTGGTCGTACACAACATGAGGGAGCTCAAGATGGTGTGATTCAGATCCAGCAACTGACCGAGCGCCACGTGGTCACCGGTTTCGATCGCGACCTTGGCGTTGAGCACCAGTGACTCGATGCCCTGGAACGCCTTGCGAACGCGATCGGGGTCGTTCCGCATTTGACGCGCGACCGAATCGACCATTCGTTTGGTGCTCGACGACTCGCCGCTGTACCCGATCACCAAATGGAGGGGCTTGTTCGAATGCAGGGGTTCGAGCGGTGCGCCCCTGCGAAACAGCGCCACGCCTCCCACAGCCGACATCGCGTTGTCTACACCGGACGGATTGCCGTGAAAAACCGCTTCCCAGCAAAGCGCGGTGGCACCCAGCGCATCTCTCGATCGCTCGATGCCGAGGGCTTGGTCGATGGCGTCGATGACGGCCACGCCGATGGCTGCCGAGCATCCCAGACCGGCGCCAGCGGGCAACTCGACGCGGGCATTCACTTCGAGCGCAGGGCGCTTCGGATACATCGCAAGCACCGCCGCGAAAGCTCGCTCCAAGGGCTCTTCGCTCTCCGGGTCGGGCCCAAGGGTCAGATTCCACGGACTGAGGCGGAGCAGGTCCGCCGTTGCGATGGAGGCTCGGGCGGTGACGCCTCGTTCAATCCCGACCGCAATTGCCGGATAGCCGTGCACCACCGCATGCTCGCCGAGCAGGATCACCTTCCCCCGCCCAAATCCCATCAGCTTCCTCGTTCCGTCAGCCGGAGCGTCACCTCTTCGAGCATGCTCTTGGCCTCCGGATCGAAGGGGCTCGAGGCGATTGCGCTGCGCGCTTCGTCGACCAGCACGGCCAAGCGCGCTTCCACTTCGGCTCTGGCATTGGCCAGAACCTCCCAAGCGGCCTGCAAGGCCTCGTCCGTGGCATCGGGCCGGCCCCACACGGCGTCGAGGGCGGCCTGCGCCGCAGCGTCTGGCTCGAGCTTGCGAAACGCAGCGACGACTGCATTGTGCTTGCCGTGTCGGAGGTCGTCGCCTGGTTTGCCCGTCTCTTTGACGGTCCCGAAGGTGCTCAGTAGGTCGTCCCGCAGCTGAAAAGCCACGCCCAAAGGAGCCGACCATGCGTGAAGCGAACCCATGGAGAACGGATCGGCGCCGGCTAGGATCCCCCCGAGCTCCGCCGGTCCCCTCGTGGTGTAGCTGCCGGTCTTCAAGTCGTGCATTCGCTCCACGTCGGGGTCCGTCATGAGATCCAACTGCTGGCCTGCAAACACTTCCTTCTGAATCTCGATGAAGAGACGAAGTGCTTCATCGCGGCGTCCGGTTGGAAAGTGACTGCGTAACAAGAGCTCCCAACTGAAGGTAGACGCCAAGTCCCCCGCGAGAATTCCGAGGCTGGCACCCAAATGCGCACCTCCATGCCGGCGCTCGAACGCATAGTGGACCGCCGGGCCGCCACGCCGCTCGAGGTCCTGGTCCATCCAGTCGTCGTGGATCAGTAAATAGGTTTGCAGTAGCTCGAGGGAGGCGCCCGCCTCGACGGTGGCCTCCGAAGCGTCCCCACCTCCCGCGGCCCGATGGGCCGCTGCCATCACGATGGGACGAAGCCTCTTGCCGCCGCGCATGGTCAGCTCGCGGACCTCGACGACGAGCTCGCTGGCTCGCGGAGAGAGCCGCGCCGCTTCTGCGCATTTGGATTCGAAAAAAGCTTCCAGCGCCGCATCGATCTGCCGCCGGATGCCATTCATCCATGAGTCGAGACTGGAGAGCCCTTGCGCCACGGTGTCAGCGTCCCTATTCCGAGCTACGTACACGGCCCCACGCCGCTGAGCAAGCATCGGGATGAGCACCGACATCGAGAACAGAAAGGCAGATCACCTCGATCTGTGTGCGACCGACGAGGTCGCATTCCGGAAGCGAACCACGCTTCTGGAGTGCGTCCGACTCGTGCATCAATCGCTGCCGGAGCTCGACTTCGACTCCGTCGATACGCGTGTGCGCCTGTTGGGCAAAGAGCTCCGTGCGCCGCTGTTGATCGCGGCGATGACGGGGGGGCATGAGCGAGCGGCGGAGATCAACCGATCGTTGGCTTCGATCGCCAACGAGCTCGGCTACGCATTCGGTTTGGGAAGCCAACGAGCAATGCAGAAGCGCCCCGAGACGCGCTGGACCTATCAGGTGCGCGAGCACGCGCCAGAGGTGTTGCTTCTGGGCAACGTGGGCGTGGTGCAGGCTCGCGATCTGCCCACCGAGACGATTGCGCGCATGCTTGCCGACGTCGGAGCCGATGCGCTTTGCCTGCACATGAACCCGGCCATGGAGCTCGTGCAACCCGAGGGGGACCGGGACTTTCGCGGTGGGCTGGCGACGTTTCAACGACTGTGGGCGGAGCTCGATCTTCCCGTGATCGCAAAGGAGACGGGAAACGGCATCAGTCGCGAGGTTGCGGCGCGCCTTCGCGCAACCGGGATCAAGCACGCGGACACTTCGGGCGCCGGCGGCACCTCCTGGGTCGGGGTCGAGACCTTGCGTGCCGACGGAGACGGCCGAGCGCTCGGCGAGGCGCTCTGGGACTGGGGGATTCCAACCGCAGCTTCCGTCCGGTACTGCGTCGATGCCGGGATGACCACCATCGCGACGGGGGGTATTCGTACCGGGATGGATGTGGCCCGAGCGATTGCACTCGGGGCGAGCTGCGCCGGCATCGCGCGCAACGTGTATCAGGCGTTTCTCGATGGGGGCATCGACGGCGCTCGGGGGTTTCTGCAGCGCGTCGAGCGGGAGCTTCGTTCCGTCATGCTGCTTTGTGGCGCCCAGACCATCGAGCAGCTCCAAAAGGTGCCCTACGTGTTGACCGGGGAGCTGCGCGACTGGATCGCGTGAATCTAGCTCTCGCCGGGGGCTTCGGTGGGGACGGTTTCTCTCTCCTTTTCGGGGGGGTGGTATCGGAGGAGGTCTTCCACCCGCTCCAACAACTCGCCTTCGAAATGAACGGAGAATCGCGGCTCGAGCAGCTTCGTCCGAACCCGCCATACCACCGGATCGGCGGGGTCGCGCAGCACGACCGGCGTCGCCCCGGCGAGAACCCAAGGTGAGCTGAGGATCGCGTCGGTGAGCGCCAACCTCACCTTGCCGGCGTCCTCGTAGCCCTCGAGGCGGACCACGACTTCGTGCTCTGCATCGGCGCCCGAATCGTACACCATCGGCGCGCCCACCATCGCCCGATTGGGCACGGTGAGGCGATGCCCCTGTCCGTCTCGCAGCCAAGTGGCGCGGAGCGAACGGCCCTCGACCGTGCCCTGAAAGCCCTCACCCGAAACCCAGACGCCCTTTTTCACGCGGCGCTCCGCCGCCAAGATGACGCCGGCGACCAGGTCGGCGAACAAGTCGCGAATGGACCAACCCACCACGACGGCGAGGATCAACAGCGTCCAAAGGATCCAGTCCTGTGCTCCCGGAATCAGCTTGAGCACGATGGCAAGAACCACCGCCACCCCGGCCAGACGAAGAAGCAACACGAATACGCCCAGCATTCGTCGGACTGGGATGTTGGTCGTGATCCAGCTTCGAGCGCGTTCGGCGACGAACAGCGCGATGCCGATCCCCAGCAAGGAAAGGAAGAGGATGAGCAGTGGCCGACTGTGCTTTGGAGGTTGCGCAGGGGTCCCGACGCGAGGGCGCGGGGGCGCCTCGGCGATGCTTGGCGGCGGGCTCGGAACCTCGGCCGCGGCCTGCTCGGCTTGCGCTGGGGACGGTGCCGTTCGGGGTGGCCGTGCCCGCTCTCCCTGCGCCGGCGCACCATCTGGGACAGATGGGGGCTCGGCCGGTGCTTCGGCTGCGTCGCGATCGGGAAAATCGAGCAACTGGGCCGCCGCGGTGGAGGCCAGAAGCCATGTCAGCCACGCGCACCAGGCGTATCGCCGAAGCGTACTCATCGGAGCACCCACTGCCGCTCCGCGAAAATTCGGCCGAGCACGCCCCGAAGGTGCACGGCGATGACGAATGCTCCCTCGCGCTCCTCCAGCAAGCCGAGGTGCGCCAAGCGGCTCAGCTGAGCCTGCGCCGTGTTGACGTCCAGCCTGAACAGTCGGGCCTGGCCCGCCGCATCGATCCAGCCCTGCCGCGCGATCTGGTAGAGATTGACCAGGATGTCGTCGGGTAATCGCTTCACCCGGCTGTAGGCGGAGGCTGGGATGGGACCGACGTGCACGATATCGTCCTGGATCCCGCGAATCGAGGCCAACCAGAGTCGAAGCGAATCGCGCACCAGCCCCCCGGTCGCCTGGTGAAGCTCGTGGAAGTACTGATCGTAGGGTCTTCGGATGCGGCTTGCGCTGCGAGCAAACAACCCTTCGATCGGCGAGCCATCGCCCCGATCGAAGGAGTGCTCGAAGCCGCTCAGGCGGTGTCTCGCGATCACTGCCGCTTGCAGCTCCTGCTCGGTCAAGGGCTCGAGATGGATCACTTCGGGAAATGCATCGCGCAACGGGGCCACTGTGGACGCGAAGTTCCAGAAGAGGACGGCGCTGTGCGCGAGCCAGCGACGGCGACCTCCCTCTTCGATGATGCCCTTGACGAAGCGACGAAGCGGCTCGAAGCCGCCTGGCGCCATCGACAGCATCCAGTGAAGCCCATCGACGACGACCAACTGCCCCTCGGGCGCATCCTGAAAAATGGCCTCCACGTCTTGGACGGCCACGGGGCCCGTGAAAACGACGCGACGCACGTTCTTCCATCGGCGGGCCCGCACGATGGCGCTCGAGACGGCTGCTTTTCCGACGCCGTCCACTCCCACCAGGACCACGGAGCGCAAACGCCCGCGCACCTCGCTCGACAGAACCGCTTCTGCACGTCGTATTTCCTCGTCGCGGCCGGTGAGGACGTCGCCTGCCTCCATGGTGTCGGCGGCGAACAGCCGTTTGTAGACCAAGGGCAGATCAGTCGAAACCTCGGGTGCGGCAAAGCTTCCGGCCGTGAGTTGCTCCGTGGGCAGCGGAAGAGCCAGACCCAGGCGCTCGTTCCACCGTTCGAGCTGTTCCTCGCCAAACAGCGCGCGCAGGCCGTTTCGAATTTGTCGCTTCAAGCGCTCGATCCGAGGTGGCCTCTCGGCTTTTTCGATCATGCGAAGGCCGCTGGCCGCGCGTCGCATCGCCTCGAGCCGGGACTTGCTGAACTCGCCCTCCGCCAGCTCTGCGCGGAGCGTTTCGAGGGTGCCGAAAGCCGCTTCATGCATCTCGGTTTGTACGATTTCAGGCCAGCGCTGCGACTCGATGCGGATCTCTTCGAGCGAGTTGTAGCTGCGCTCGAGCTGGGCGTAGACCATCTCGCGCAAAAGGGTGTGCATTTCCGGGGGAACGGGCTCATCGTGGACGATCTCGAGCTCGGCCGTCGCCAACTCCACGTTGAACGCGACGACCCGTTCGAGCTCCTGCAGCAAGTTGGCAAGCGGCTGCACTCGCTCGGCCAGCTCGCGTCGACTGGCCATAAGCTTTGGAGCAACCTGGCTATCGATGTACGTCAGAACCGCCTCCCGGAAGGGAACTTCCACCTCCGGAAGCGCCGCGGGCAGACGCCATTCACCGGCCTGCCTCTGGCCGACGGTGACGCGGTACCGGGGCGTCAGACCGCGACAAGCGTCCACCAGCGCATCCAAGAGCGGCGCGATCTTCGTGTCGTCGCTCAGGTCCTGATAGAGCTCGCTCGTGACGCGGGCCGCCTCGCCGCTTACCTTGCTCGTGGCCTCGGTGCTCTTTCGGAGCGCGGTTGCGAGCTGTTCCCCCGAGTAGTCGCTCTCGAGCTCGGTGTTGAGCTCGGCAAGAGCGGTGTCGAGCGTATCGCTCACCCGCTCCACCTGAGAAATGGCCCGCCGCTTCACCGTATTGGTGAGCCGGAGCACGTACTCGGCGACACTGTCCTTGACGCGAGCTTCCAGACCCAGCAGCTCCAGCTCCATTGCGAGGGAAGAATATTCGGCCGAGCTCGCCTTACGCAGATTGGACACGTCCTTGGTCAGCGTCTCCATGGCACGCATGCGCGTGGCGAAGCGACGACTGGTTCGCCGCTCGCTCGCAGGAAGATCCAGCGTTCCGAAAAAGGGAAGGTCTTCCTTCATGCGGACGAATCCGCTAGCCAGGGCGCTGGCGGCACGCTGAGTACCCTCGCTGGTAATCCGAAGAACCTCGTCCAAGGCAAGCGCTAGCTCTTCTTCCACGTCTTGGCGCAAGTGCACCAATTGGTTCTCGAGGTCCGCGTCAGGGTTGGCGCAAATCTCCACGAGGTCGTCGTAGCCCGCAATCACTCCGTCGAACAGACTTCGGGTTCGAGCCGCGAGATGGCGGTCTGCTTCCACGAAGAGCGCGGCCAGGCCTTCGAGCCTGGCCGGAGCGTCGAACGACAAATGAAAGCGACCCAAGGCGGCGAGGCGAACCTCTCGGGTAGGCGGGCTCTGCCCGAACGCCTTCCGCCAACCACGCTTCATGCGCAGGAAGTCACGCTTGAGACCCTTCCACAGAGAATCGTCTTCGCGTCTCTGGTACGACCTGTCCTCGTAGGGGATCGTCACGATCTCGGGCAGGTCTTCCACGACTGCATCGACGCTGCCCAGAATCGTCTCGGGAGTCCAGGTCTGTTTGGAAAGCGTGACG
>JASFKY010000004.1:0-41487 GCA_050118395.1 Myxococcales bacterium
ATGGGATGGAGGGGCCCGGACCATCGAAGAGCAGGCACACATGCCTCTTTTCGACGAGGACGAGATGAGTGCGGACCCGGAGACGGTCGTTTCGGACCTGTCGTCCGTGCCCGAATACGCGGAGCTGTTCAGGCAAGCTTTTCCGGACGACCCTCAGGTGTCGATCGAGAACCTCGTTGCAGCGCTGGCGGCGTATCAACGCACGCTTCTCTCCATGGCCGCGAGCTATGACAAATACGCGGAAGGTAGAACGCAAGTCCTCACCGAGGAAATGACCGAGGGCATGTTCCGATTCGCCGAGATGGGTTGTCACGATTGCCACGTGCCGCCTCTGTTCGAATCGGACGTGTTTGCCAATCGTCACGTGGCGGAGATCGAAGGCGTCATCGACTACGGCCGCGAAGAGGTGACGGGCCGCGTGGAAGACCGGGGCAAGTTTCGCGCAGTGACGCTTCGCAACATCGCCTTCACCGAACCGTATTTTCACAATGGGACGGTCGACTCGTTAGAGGAGGCTGTTCGACACGAGCTCGAAGAAGGTGACCAGCCCTTCACCGACGAAGATGTGCGCCTCATTACAGCCTTCATCAGCAAAGCGCTGCGGGATGGAAGCCACGAGCCAATCCGTCCGGCATCGGTGCCAAGTGGGCTGCCACTTTCAATCGACGACCCCGGCAGCCGCTAGCTCATCGAAACGAGAAGTCGGCTGTCCGCCACGACGTCCGCATCCTCGATGAAATCGATGCGGCTCGTCGAAAAGCGACGGGCCGCGGCCAGGGCGCGCTCGCCCTTGCCGTGCTGGAGACACCATTGCGCGTGATCGACCAAAAGCGCGAGCTCGGTCGTACGCCCGACCGTCATCGCAAACCGTCGGGCTCCTGCCTCGAGCGCAGAACGCTCTTGCATGGTTGCGGCAAGCCAGTTCCCAGCATGTTGCAACGCCGACCGGGCGCGCTCGACCGCGCGCTCCAACCGAGCGTCTGCGGAAGCATCGAGCCGTCCGTGAACCTCCGCGACGAACGCCTCCCAAACGCCTTCTTGCTTGAGCGCGCGAAGCGTGTCCAAGGACAACACGTTGGTGGTCCCTTCCCAAATGGGGAGCACCTGCGCATCGGCAAGAAGCCTCGGCAGCCCCGTATCGTTCACGTAGCCCGCGCCACCGAACGACTCGAGCGCCTCGGACGCCACGACGACGGCCTGCTTTCCGGTGGTGAGCTTGCTCACCGGAGTGAGCAGCCGGCTCACCAATTGCTCCGCTGGGCTCGCCTCTCCCGTCTCGATGCGGCCCAGAAGCTCGACCACCCTGAACGCCAACAAGAACGCTCCCTGCGTCTCGGCGACCATACCGGCCATCGTGTCGACATGAAGGGGCTTATCGACGAGAAGCGCCCCAAAGGCTTTACGTTTGGCGGCGTAGTCGCGGGTCAGCGCCACCGCCCGCTGCATGCCCAAAATTGCGCCCACCGAATTCCAAGTTCGCGTGATGTTCAGCATCGGCGTGATGTTGCGGACGCCGTTTTCCAGGCCCGCCACCGGAACCGCCACGACTCCGTCCAAGGTGAGCTCGGCCGTAGGTAGCTTGCGAGTTCCAAACTTGTCCTTGAGCCGATTGATGTCGATGTTTTGCAAACGTCCCTCGGCGTCTCGAAGCTCGAGATAGAACATCGCCAAACCCCGGCCTCCGGGAGGATTGCCCTCGGGTCGGGCAAGCGTGAGCGCCATGTCGGCGGTCGTCGCGGAGGTGAACCACTTGGTGCCATAAAGTCGCCAAGTCTCTCCGTCCCGTCGTGCGATGGTCTCGGTCTGTGCGACGTCGGAGCCGCCGATGCGTTCGGTCATCCACTGTCCCGAAGTCCACATCTTGGCGGGGTCGCGCGAAAGCAAGCGGGGCAATGCATGGTCGATCAACGCCTGGTTCCCGGAGTCGAGCAGCGTGCGCGCTGCGCCGTCGGTCATGGCCAAGGGGCAGTTGTAGGTATCGAGCGATGCCTGCACGACGTAGTTGAGAACGTGCTGGTGAATGCGGGCATAAGGGCCCAGCTCCGAGTCGTATCCCGCTGCGACCAAACCATGCTCGGCACAGATCACCTGCGCCCGCTTCCACACGTCGGTCACCTCGACCTCGTCGATTCGGTTCCCCCAAGGGTCCCAAACCGTGTGAATTGGCTCGTTGCGCAGATCCGCGAGAGAGAGCTGATAAAGCTCTCCTCCATTGCGCTCCCCGAGCTCCCGGTACTCTGGCTCGAAGCGCGTCAGAAGCTCCGGGGGAAGCGTGCGCTGCAGATATTCCTGCAGCAGCCGGTCAGATTCGTATTGATTCCCGAGTGTTGGCGGTGCCTGATGAAATGGCATGATATTACTCAACTTGGCAGAAAATGACGAACCAAGAAATCATCATACGCTGGCCCCGGATCGCAGTCAATTGCCAAGGGGACGCGACTGGACCGGGCAATGCTAGAACCGCTGCATGCTTCCCATCCAAGTCGCGACTGCGTCGCTGAACCAGACCCCGCTCGATTGGGTCGGCAATCGGCAGCGCATCGAAAGCGTGCTCGACGAGGCGCGAGCGCAGGGAGTCGCATTGCTCGTGCTTCCGGAGCTGTGTGCGACCGGCTACGGCTGCGAGGACGCATTCTTGGGTCCGGACGTTTCCAGGCGCGCGTGGGACATGCTGATGGCGATCTTGCCCAAGACCAAGGGGATGGTCGTGAGCATCGGCATGCCGGTTCGGCGGCGCGGGGGGTTGTACAACACAGCTTGCGTCGTCGCCGACGGCCATATCATCGGCTTCGTGGCCAAAGAGCATCTCGCCGGTGAGGGCCTTTATTATGAACCACGTTGGTTCAAGCCATGGCCGGCCGATCAGGTGGTGCATCTCGAGCACGAGGGGCAAAGCTATCCCTTCGGCGACATCTTCTTCGATTTCTCGGGCGTCCGCGTCGGCTTCGAGATTTGTGAGGATGCCTGGGTGGCGCAACGCAGGGGCGCTCTCGATGGCTATGCCATGGATGTGATTGTGAACCCGAGTGCGAGCCACTTCGCATTTGGCAAACACGCAGTCCGGGAACGCCTGGTTCTGGAAGGCTCGCGATCGATGGCGGTGACCTATCTCTACGCAAACCTCCTTGGAAACGAGGCGGGCCGCATCATCTACGATGGAGGTTGCTTCATCGCTCAAAACGGCAAGCTGCTGGCTCGCTCCCCGCGGCTGACATTCGATGATTTCGTGCTCACGACGGCCGTCGTCGACATCGAGGCCTCGCAGACCGAGCAAGTGCGGACCACGAGCTTTGCGGCCGATAGCCGCGATCCGGGCGCCAAATGCGTCAACGTGAGCTTCGAGATTCCACGCATCCGCATGCATCGCTCTCAGCCACAGGTGCCCGATTGGGAAACGAGCCACCATCACAAAGAAGAAGAATTCATGCGAGCCGTGACGCTGGCGCTTTTCGACTACCAGCGCAAAAGCCGATCCAAGGGCTTCGTGCTCAGCATCAGTGGAGGCGTCGACTCGGCGGCATCGGCATGCCTGGTTGCGCTCATGATCGAACGGGCGCTCGGGCAGCTCGGAGAGCAGTCGTTCGCCGACAAAATTGGCCTACCTCCCCAACCGAGCGCCAGGGATTGGGTGCATGAGCTCTTGTGTTGCGCCTACCAGCCCACCGACAACAGCGGCGAAGTGACGCGCCATGCAGCGATGGCCGTTGCCGAAGCGCTCGGCGCCACGTTTTACATCCTCGACGTGCAGCACATCGTAGAAGCCTACGAAGCGTTGATTTCGGACGCGATCGGCCGGACGCTGACCTGGGAGCGCGACGACATCACCTTGCAGAACATCCAGGCGAGAGCTCGCGGGCCGAGCGTTTGGATGCTGGCCAATCTGCGCGGTGCGTTGCTGCTGTCGACGAGCAATCGATCCGAAGCAGCGGTCGGATATGCCACCATGGATGGAGACACCTGCGGAGGGCTCAGCCCCATCGCCGGGATCGACAAGGCTTTCCTGCGCCATTGGCTGGAGTGGCTCGAGACGACGGGCCCGATGGGGATGCACCCCATCCCCGAGTTGCACGACGTCAACGTGCAGACTCCCACGGCCGAGCTCCGTCCTCCGGACGAGGAACAAACTGACGAAGCGGATCTGATGCCCTACCCGGTACTCGACGTCATCGAGCGCTTGGCCATCGGGGACAAGCTCCCGCCGAAGGACTGCCTCGACATTCTCAGTACCGAATTCCCCCAGCACGACGCGGATCAGCTCGAGCAGTGGGTGGTTCGATTCTTCCGTTTGTGGTCACGAAATCAGTGGAAACGGGAGAGGTATGCGCCTTCGTTTCATGTCGACGACAAGAACCTCGACCCCAAGACGTGGTGCCGGTTTCCGATTCTATCGGGTGGCTTCGAAAAGGAGCTATCCGAGCTCTGAGCGTGTCTGGTCGACCATTCGTTCGATCTCCGCGCGGGCCACGTCGGGCCGCTCCATGACCATGAAGTGCGATGCCTCTTCGAGAACCAAGAGCCGGGTCTCGGGCCGGAGGCTCATGAACGCTTCTCGCGAGGCTCGCGTGAACGGAGGGCCATCATGCTCGCGAGCGATGAGGGTCACGGGGCATCGTAGCCTCTTCACCCACCGATAAGGGTTGATGCTCGCGACCGCGAAAGTCTTGGATTCCCATCGACGGTCGCAGCTCAGGCGAACCGTATCGTGATTCGTCGCGATGGTGCCTCCATCGACATACGCCTCGATCCACTCTCGCGGCCAGGTTTTGAACGCACCCTTGCCCACGTAGTTGTCGACCGCTGCCTCCTTCGATGGGAACTCCATGCGCCGACGGGCCGCCGCCTGTGCGATGGGAACGAGACGCTCGCTCATCCCGAACAGCCTTGCGAAGAACAAAAGCGGCTTGGCTCCCGGCGGAACGATGACCGGATCGAAGAGGACCAACCCTCCCACCAAGTCCGGTCGATCTGCGGCAACTGCGAGGCTCACGGTTGCACCCATGGAGTGGCCCGAGAGGACCACCGGGCGACGAAGCGTCTCGACGAACCGCTCGAGGTCGCGACGATACGGCGCCCACGATCGAAGCCGAGCGGGATCAGCCGGCGCTCGAGACAGCCCGTGGCCGCGCGCGTCCATCGCAAAGACATCCAGAGATGGGTCGAGCGAGACGAGCAAATGGCGGTAGGTTTCCGCATTGAAGCCCGTGGCATGTGCGAAATGGACGCTGGGCCCTCCGTCGGCCTCTGCAGGCCGATGCAGAACCGAAAAATCTCCGAAATGCTTGCGGGAAAGGCTCTGCACGACGTACGACCGCCTAGCTCAACCGAAGTCGTAATGAATGCCCGTGAGCCTTTCCGACTCGTCCCACAAACGTGCAGCGACCTCGGCATCGCGGGCTTTGGACGCCGGTTCGACGACTGCGGGCGGGCCGTGCCAGCCCATCATTCGAGTCGGGCCGATGTACTCGCCTCCTCGCAAGGGCTCGAGCGCCGCGAACACGGTGGGCAGCGCCCCGGCCGCGGCATCCTGGGCCAGCAGAGCGTTTCCCCAGGCGCTGAGAGTCTGCATGATCGTCGATCCGGACATTTGGGGCCCGGCCTGCTGCAGGTTGGTGGCCGCCCACCCGGGATGACAGGCCACGCTGATCGTATCGCTGCCGGCCTCTTTGAGACGCCGGTCGAGCTCGTACGTGAAGAGCAAGTTCGCGAGCTTGCTCTGCCCGTACGCGCCCCACTTTTGGTATCGCTTCTGCCCCTGCAAATCGTCGAAGCGAATCGTTCCAAACTTGTGGGCTATGCTGCTGACGTTGACGACGCGGGAGCGCGGCGTCGCCAGCAGGAGGTCGAGCAGTTGCCCGGTCAACGCAAAGTGGCCGAGGTGGTTCGTCCCGAGCTGCATCTCGAAACCGTCTCGAGTCGTGCGCCTGGGCAGCGCCATGACGCCCGCGTTGTTGATCAAGGTATCGAGACGCGCTTTGGTGGCGCGAAAGGCGTCCGAAAAAGTTCGGATGGAAGCGAGGTCGGCCAGGTCGAGTGGCATGACCTCGAGGCGCACGGCGGGTGTCTCGCTTCGGATTCGATCGGCGGCCGCCTCCCCCTTTTCGAGGCTTCGGCAGGCCAGGATCACCTCGGCGTGGCGCTGAGCCAGGGCCCGCGCCGCCTCGTAGCCGATTCCGCTGTTGGCGCCGGTGATGATGATGATTCGACCCGACAAATCGGGAACGCGATCCAGACTCCAGGCTTGGCTCATGCAGTACCTTAGCCCGTCCCAAAAGGGGATGCAGGGCCGTGCGCCTACCGTGAGAACGGTAGGATGATGCCCTTGCCGGGCGATCTGGTATGCTCCCCCGTCGTGATGGCCGAAAAACGCAACTACCACGCGGAGGTGGTCGTCATCGGCGGCGGCCTCGCGGGAATGGTGACCGCGCTCGAGTTGCTCGATGCCGGCAAGAGGGTCGTCGTCGTCGACGCGGCGGAGCGGGATCGCTTCGGAGGGCTCGCTCTTTGGTCGTTCGGAGGAATGTTCTTCGTCGACTCCCCAGAGCAGCGAAAGAGCGGCATCAAGGACTCGGTCGAGCTCGCGATGCGGGATTGGGTTCGCTACGGAGAGCTCGATCCAAACGACGTTTGGCCCTATCGCTGGGCCGAGGCCTACGTTCATCGTTGCACCGAAGAAGTTCGCGGCTGGCTCGTCGAACGGGACGTGAGCTTTTTCCGAGCGGTGAATTGGACCGAACGAGGTTACTTCGTGCCCGGAAACTCGGTGCCTCGTTTTCACATCGTGTGGGGCACCGGAGAGGGAATCATCACGGCACTCATCCCGCGCCTGGAAGAGCACGAAAAGGCCGGGCGACTGCAGCTCCATTTCGGACACCGCGTCGACGGGCTCATCGTCGATGGCGGCGCGGTCGCGGGTTGTCACGGCACGAGCCCCGACGGAGAGTTCGAGGCGCGTGGCGACGCCGTGGTCATTGCGGCAGGAGGCATCGCAGGCAATCACGACAAAGTACGCTCCGTGTGGCCGCGGGAGCGCTGGGGAGAGCCACCCGAACCGATGCTCAATGGGTCGATCCCCGAAGCCGATGGGCGTCTATTGGATTGCGCGCAGGAGCTTGGCGCCAACCTCACGCACCTCCCGAAGATGTGGAATTATGCGGCCGGCGTGCGGCATTGGGCGCCGCCTTTCCCGAACTACGGCTTGAGCTTGGTGCCGGGGAAGTCCGCGTTGTGGGTCAATTACCAGGGACGCCGGTTCGTCGATCCACCGCTCGTGGGCTCGTACGACACCCTGCTTCTCATCGATCAGATCTGCCAGGAGCCCAAGAAGTATTCCTGGCAGGTGATGAACCGGAGGATCGCCAACAAAGAGTTCTCGGTATCGGGCGCCGAGTTCAATCCCGCGGTTCGCGAGAAGAATCTCCTCGCATTCATCGTTCGTTTGCTCAAAGGCAATGGAGAGCAAGTCCAAGAGTTCATCGATCATTGCCCCGATTTCGTGACCGGCCGGAGCATCCCCGAGCTGGTTGACGAGATGAACTCGCTCACCGGCACCCAAGACGTCGATGCAAAGCTCTTGGAGCGCGAGATCACCGAATACGATGAAAACATCGCACGGGGGCGAAAGCTGCAGAACGACGATCAGCTGCGTCGGATTGCGCACGTTCGTCAATATCTCGGGGATCGGTTGAGGACCTGCAACATGGCACCCATCTTGGATGCCAACGCCATGCCCCTCATCGCGATTCGAACCCAAATCCTCACGCGGAAGAGCCTGGGCGGAATCCAGGTCGATTTAGAAGCCAAGGTGTTGGACGAACAGGGCCATGCGATCCCCAACTTGTTTGCCGTCGGTGAATCTTGTGGCTTCGGGGGCGGTGGGATGCATGGCTTGCGCGCCCTCGAGGGCACTTTCTTGGGGGGTTGTGTCTATTCGGGCCGGGTCGCTGCGCGAGCCATTTGCCAGGGTCGCGGGGTGAGGTAGCCCATGAAGCCAACGCCACACCATTGGATGAGGACATGCGAATCGAACTCTTGAAGATCGTTTCGGTGGTGCTCGCGCTGCTGGCTCCGCTTTCCTTGCAAGCTCGCACAGCCGCCGAAGAACCGCCCGAAAAGCCAAACGCGCCGGCGCAAGTCGATCCCACTCCCCCTCTGATCCCCATCCCCAACGCGAGGGTGAGCCAAAGCGGTCTGCTCGTGGGCGGCCAACCGAGCCTGACGCAGCTCAAGGAGATCCAGGAAGCCGGCTACCGGACGGTGGTCAATCTGCGGACTCCCGACGAGCTCGGCGACGAGGGCGAGCCCGCTGCCGTGGAGCGGTTGGGGATGAAGTACGTATCCATCCCGGTCCCCGGAGCGGTGGGCCTGACGGAGCAGAATGCACGCGCGCTGGGCAAGGCCCTGCGCGGACGGGACGCATTGCCCGCAGTCGTTCACTGCAGCATAGGCCAGCGCGCCGCTGCGCTATTGGGGCTCAAGGCCTTCGTGGTCGATCGCCTGAGCGCCACCGCATCCATCGATATCGCCAAGGGCCTGGGTCTGACCACCCTCGAGGCCGACTTGAAGCAGCGAATCAAGGCCATTTGCAAGCGAGACAAGTCTCGCAACTGTGAGGACCTCCGATGACCGACAACCCCAAAGCACTGCTCCTGCTCGCCGAAGGCGCCGAGGAAATGGAAGCGGTCATCAGCATCGACGTGCTTCGTCGGGGCCAGATCGACGTCACTGTGGCAGCTGTCGACGGGCCGGAGCCGGTGCGGTGCAGCCGTGGAGTCGTCATCACGCCGGACGCTGCGCTCGAAGACGTCGAGGGCACGTTCGACATCATCGTGCTGCCTGGTGGCGCAGAGGGCGCCAAGCGTCTCGCGCAATCCGCCAAGGTGGGCGAGCTGCTGCGAGAGCAGGAGCAAAGCGGGCGATGGGTAGGAGCCATTTGCGCCGCGCCGATTGCCTTCCCGGCGCACGGCGTGTTTCGCGATCGGCAGCTCACCAGCCATCCGAGTGTGAAATCCATGGTGGAAAGCTGGGGCCAGTACAGCGAGCACTCGGTCGTCGCCGACCGCAACCTGATCACGAGCCGCGGCCCGGGAACGGCCTTTGCGTTCGCTCTTCGAATCGTAGGAACGCTAGCCGATGCGCAGCGCATGGTGCAGGTGCGCGCGCCCATGATGTTCCCCGTGCAATCGTCCTAACGGGGCGGCTTGGGCGGTCTCGTCGCGCGTGGATTGACCGAAATCGTGGCGCGGGCGATCTGCGAGAGGAGCTTTTGAAGGGGGGTTCCCTCCAGAAACCCAGGCGCCGTCGGGGTCTGGTCGGGCTCCGGGAGCGGGAGCATCGCGATGACCGCCCCATCCCCCGAGGGTTGAAATTTCACCTCTGGCGCGAGCCCCTCGATCATCTTGCGCGAAGCCTTGTTTTCGGCGAGAAGCTCCGTGCTGAACCAGCGAATGTCACGCTCCCAGGCCGCCTCGATCAAGCGCTGGAGCAAAATCGAGCCGAGCCCCTTCCTCTGATACGAATCGACGACGGTGACTGCCGGCTCGGCGACGTCGGGCCGATCTTGCAAACGCACGAATCGCGCACTGCCCACTCCCTCGTCCTTCGAAACCAGGTGCCGCCGAACCGCACCAAGGGCGAAGTGGTCGACCCCATCGACCTCGGTCAGATAGCGCAACTCTTGCTCGGTGAGCCTGGCCTTGGGCGCCATGAAGCGGGCGTAGCGCGAATCTGGCGAAAGCTGCTCGAAGGCATCGAGGAGCATTTGCTTGTCCTCGGGATGCATCAGGCGCAGATGGAGCCGCTCACCATCCGACAGGCGAACGGTCTCTTCGTAAGAGTCGTCGAATCGGTATCCGTTGCCCCCCATGACCGAGGTAGCTTAGGCACGATCGAGGGCTTGGACAATCGCCTCCATCGCGTCCGCCGCGCCAGCCCGCAAGCGATAGTCCACGATGTGTGACACTTCGCTTGCGCCGGGGTTGATTTCCACGGTGAGCGACCCGCGGCGCCGCGCATCGATGACGGGCTGGGCGATGTACGGGAAAACGCTGGTGGTCCCAACGGAAAAGACGGCGTCGAAGCCGCGCATCAGCGCTTCTTCGAGCATTCTCACCCGATCGAGCGGAAGCATCTCGCCGAAGAGCACGACCTCGGGTCTCACCAAAGAGTCACATTCGGGACACGACGGAGGAATGTCCAGCCCGGCGTAGCTTTCCACCCTCCAACGATGACCGCACCGTGTGCAAACGAGGGAATGTACGTCTCCATGGATGTCGATCACCTGTTGGCTTCCCGCCGCGTGATGAAGCCCGTCGACGTTTTGGGTGAGAATCCAGACACGATCGAAGCGATTTTCGAGCTCGGCCATGAGCTGATGCGCGCGATTGGGGCCCGCACCTCGGCAACAGCTTTCGATCTGGTGAATGTATCTCCAAGTGATCGAGGGATCGCGCTGAAACATGGCACCCGAAAGAGCCGCTTCGATCGGCAAACCCTCTTTGGTGGCGGCCTCCTCGTAAAGGCCTCCGATGCCCCTGTAGGTGGGCAGCCCCGAATCCGCGGATACCCCCGCACCGGTCACGAAAAGAACGCTCTGGCTGGGCTTGAGACGCCGTGCGATCTCGGTGAGTTGCGCTTCCTCCATCCGGTTTGGTTATCGTATTATTGGGCGATCGCCAACCCGGCTGGCCCCGGGCTACCGGCATTCGCCGTGATCGCTATAGAGGAAGCATGTTCTTCAGCTCCGAAAAGAAGCTCCGCATGCCCACCCCGGACCAAGCGCTGAAGGGTCGGCAGGATCCGATGCCCGTGCCCGCGCGTCATTACGTGTTGGATGCCCCGCTGGAAGGCCCGTTCCCCGAGGATACGCGCCAAGCGCTCTTTGGGCTCGGATGTTTCTGGGGTGCCGAACGAAAGTTCTGGGAGTTGCCCGGCGTGTACACGACCGCCGTCGGGTATGCCGCAGGGTACACACCCCATCCGACGTACGAAGAGGTGTGCTCGGGTCTGACCGGTCACAACGAGGTCGTCTTGGTCGTCTATCGCCCCTCGCAAGTGGGCTACGAAGCGCTGCTCAAAGTGTTTTGGGAGAGCCACGATCCGACGCAGGGCATGCGACAGGGGCACGATCGAGGAACGCAGTATCGCTCGGGCATCTATTACTTCGATGACGAGCAACGAAGGCTGGCCGAGACTTCGCTGCAGCGGTACCAGCATGCGCTCGAGGAAGCCGGTTACGGTTCGATCACGACAGAGATCTCGTCAGCTCCGCCCTTCTATTACGCCGAGGGCTACCATCAGCAGTATCTGGCCAAGAACCCAGGCGGCTACTGCGGGCTTGGAGGAACGGGCGTCGGATGTCCGACCGGCGTCGTTTGACGCGTGACGATTGCGCTGAGTAGCACCGATTTACCTGGATATTTGTGCAATGCGTCGACCTTTTTTGGTTGACCTATCAGCGGTTCTTCCATGTATCCTGCGCCGACCGCCCTGGGCGCACACTGGGTGGAGGAGCCCTTGTCATGAATCAACGACTAGTGACGGCATGCATTGCCGCCAGCTTGCTTCTACCGACCCTTGCCAGGGCCAACCCCGAACCTACAGCGTATGATGCCCGGAGCATTGCGATGGGGCTCACCGGCACCACGTATATGGATCGCGCCTCGGCCCTGGTGCTCAACCCAGCCAACCTCGACGGTATCGACAATCTCGGCTTCACGCTCCACTTCACGGGCCTTTTCACCAATCAGCGGGCGCCTGTGCAGGGACCGAACACACAGGTCGACTCGGGGCTTGGGTTCGGCCCGATTCCATCGGGTTTCATCGCAGGCCGAATCGCACCCCGCGTGGTGTTTGCGGCAGGACTTTACATCGAGACCGGGTACGGGTCGGCTTTTTCGAATGTGCGATGCCTCGACGGCGCGCCGGTGTCGCCGAATCCCACGCAGCCCCAACCGCCTGGCACTGTGTATGTTCCAGACACCAATCCAGATACCTGCACCAACGGAGACCCGCAGAACCTGGACGTGAAGTTTTTCGTGGGGGAGTTTTCCTCCGGCTTTTCGATCAGAGCACACGAAAAGTTTCAGATCGGGTTGGCACTGCGCTTGCCGTTCTCGAAGCAGACCGCGAGTCTTTATCAGAACCTGGCTCCCGCGTTCCCGGGTTACGTGCCAGGAAGTCAACCAAACTATGGCCGCGTCAAAAATAACATCGGAGGGATCGGGTTCCCTTCGATCCGGGCTGGTTTCACGATCAAGCCGCATCCCAAAGTCCGGCTGAGCGCGATGTTCCGCATGTACTCGAGGATCAAGCTGACCGGCACGACTCAAACTGGAGAGGACGGGCTCGAGCTCAATGCGCTGGCGTACTGGAACATCCCCAACGCCCTGCAGTTCGGTGTCTCTTATCAGCCCAACCGTCGTTTGCTCTTGGTCGTCGAAGCGCGGCGCCAATGGCATGCCGCCAGCAAGACCGGCAACCCGAATCAGACGGTGATCGCGTCGCTTCCCGACGGTACGCCGCTGACTACGCTCGTCGTCCCCTTCGGCTGGAAGAACGTCTGGAGCCTCAAGGTCGGGGCCGAGTATCGCTTCCAAAAGGACTTCCTCGCCATTCGCGGCGGTGCCAACTTCGCCAACGCAGCCACCAATGGGGAGTGGGGGCAGTACTTCACGCCGCCTCCGGCTCCTTTCAACATCAGCACCGTCATGGCGGGTCTGGGATTTTACTGGGACGACCGGAACGATCCCAACATCAAGGACAAGTACCAGCTCGACCTTGGAGGCCTCTTCGGATGGTCCGGGCAAACGATTGGCAACCAATACATAGGCAACGAAGGAACCGTTCCTGGGACCGACCAAAGCGTGGTGGTCTGCTCGAGCGATCAAGTCGTGCGGACCGGCTGTCCAGGCAAGTATCGAGTCTTGACCTACTGGGCCTCGGTGTCGTTCAGTATTCAGTACTGACGGGCTCGATCGGTTCGCCCAAGATAGGCGCATAGAGCTCGCGATCGCTCCGCTCCCACCAACGACCCGTCGCCGCGCGCTCTTCGGGAGTGCTGAAGCGGTAGCGGTAGATGATCGCCCGCACCTGCTTGGGCGGCTCGTCCTCGAAAGGGTTTTTTTCCAGGAGCCCGACCACGCTGGGCTCGCCTTCGAGCAACCGGCGCATCAAGTTGCTGAGCCACGGATTGCGCCGGTAGTCGCCGAGGGCTGCAAACCACATCTGCCAATCGAGGCGGGGTTGGTGGGGAGCCGCCCAAACCGGCGCACGATCGAGAGGCCCTGGCTTGTAGCGGAACACGTAGGGCTGCCAGGTTTCCCCGTCCTGGGTGCCTTCGAGATTGATCTCGGGACGCTCGGTCGTCATGACGGCAAACAGGCCGTAGTTGTTGAAGGTGCTGAAGGGGTACAGGGGCCCGAGCCACCGAGGGAAACGCTGTCCAAACGTCCCGGTGAAGAAGATCACGGCCGTCAGCGCGATGATCAGAGCGGGGGCGACGGCAGGTCGTGCGTTCCACGGCGATCGAGGCTCGTCCGCGGAGCCAGGCTTGGGGACGAAGCGGGTGGACACCAAGCGAGTCATCAAGCGATCATCGAGCAAGGGGATGCAAAGCGCGATCGTGAGAAGGTTGAAAAAGCCGTAGCTGCCGGTGAGCGCGATCAATGTCATCAATGCGGTAATGGCCGCGGCAGCCGAGCGGCGCGCCCACGGTTTGGGAATCCAGATCAAGAACGGCACACCGAGCTCGATCACGAACATCACGAGACAGGAAAGGCGGTCGAGCCATTCCGGGAGTAGGTTTGCGTACCAGGCGAGCACGGTGGGCAACGGCTGCGTCCAGTAGTGATAGGTGAGCGCGGTCAGATCGGCCCAAGTGCTGTCACCGCTGGCCAGCTTCACGTAACCCGATCGCCAAACCAATCGAAACAGCAGCCACCAAAGAGCCCATCGGGCCAAGGGGTGCGGGTCGGGATGGGTGCGCAGACGGTCGAGCGCCGTCCACGGAACGAAGAAAAAGGCCGTGAACGTCACTTCCAGCAGGAGCGTGTCCCATTGAAACGACATGAACGGCCAGCCCAAGCTGACGAACGACAGGTACGAAAACCACGAGATCGCCAGCGCGGGCTTGGGAACGATTCCCAGCAGGAGCGCAACGGCCGCGATCAATCCTACGATCCAGAGGGCAGCGATCGTCGGGTCGCTGCTGCTCCACCACAAAGCGCTCGGGTGCTGCCAAAAACCATGCCCCGCACGCTTGGCCGACTCCACCAACATGGCCACGGGCATCACCCCACGCGCCCCGAACAAACCCTTCGCCTGCGCCCCCAACGACGCAAACGCAATCACTAGGACTGCCCCCAGCATCCGCCCAAACACCCAAGACGACACCCGAAAGGGGACACGTTCGCCCCTGCGAAACGAAGCTATCCCAGCCACTTCCGAGGCATACCGCGAAAACCCGAGCGGGCTTTGAATTTTCGCGGTCTGGGTCTCAATGACGCGAATTGAAAGCGTTTTGGGGGGTTGTCTCGCTAATCGGAGACGCCTAGATCTTCACCGAGTTGGGGCGGGGCGGCGCGCTCCCAGCAATCGACGCAAAAGGCGACCCACTCGCTGCCTGGGACCGGATGCACATGGGTGTGGGTACCGCAGGCTGCGCAAAAGAAAAGCCCCGCTTCATCCCCGGCTCGAAAGCCAGCGCGCAGAAGGTCGCCACGAGTGGCGATGCCCCACGCAGAGTCTCCGCCCCGAACGATCAGTGCGCCCACGCCGCGAAGGCACATCCGCTTGCTTGCGCGCTGGGCAGTCTCGTAGGCGCCAATGCTCACCGGATGTCGCATGTACCGACCGACCGGGTCGCTCGGGGGAGCATCGGCCAGATCGCAACGGACGCAAGTCACACCCACGGGCAAGCGGCCGCGCGTCACCACCAAGTGCGCCACCTTCTGAGTCGAGGCCAGCCATAGCGCCTCGGAAACCCGGGCGTCGGGGGCAATCGTCACCGGCCTGCTACTCATGACATCTGCAACGCGCATGAATTCCCCTTCGAAACGAGATTGGAAAGGAAGCCAGAGCCAGCCAGAGAAGTGAAGCCTACCAGCACGAGGCGCCCTTTTCTAGCTCCCCAAAATAGGATGCGAATCCCTCGCCCACGGCTCGATCTGCAGTGCTAAAGAGGCGCATGGCCTCGCCCTCCGAGCCAGCCGCGGAGCCCGCGCAACCGAAGCTCCTGTCGCGACAGTTCGTGTGGCTCCTGACATCGACTTCGATGTTCGGCTTCTCGTGGTCGTTCTATTTGATCCTGCCAAAGTTTTACGCAAGCGCCCTTCACATGGATGCTGCCGCCATCGGCCGCGTGGTTTCCATACAAGGTCTCACCGCCGTTTCGGTCAGCCCCTTGGTGGGTTGGTTGGTCGACCGCTTCGAACGTAGGCGTTGGCTCGTCGTGGGAAATCTGATCTTGGCGGTCACCGGCGCGATCTATCTGGCGGTCGACCGGGAAGGACCGCTTCTATACGCGGCTCAATTTTGCTGGGGCCTCGGCATGGTGATGGGTTTCAACGCAGCGGGCACCATGACGGCTGACATCGCTCCAAGCGATCGCATGGCCCAAGCGCTTGGTTTCTTTGGCGCGGCCAACCTTGGAATGAATGCTGTCTCGCCGACCCTGGGCGAGCTGATCGCCGATACCGCCGGTTGGAAGCCGGTCTTCGCGTTGAGCGCGAGCGCCGGTTTGCTGGCGAGCTTGTTCAGCACCCGTCTGCAGGAGCCCGCCCGCCATCGACCCCACGCGGACCAGCCTCGCGTACCGATCTTGGGTCGGCCGCTGTTGCGCGTCTATGGAACGATGTTTCTGATGACCGCCGGTTTCACGGCGCTCTTCACCCTGCACCAGCCGTTTGCCCTGAGCGGGGGAGTGACGGAGCTTCGGAGCTTCTTCATCGGTTTTGCTCTGGTCGCGCTCAGCGTGCGACTCGGCGGCGGCCGCCTGATCGACCGTTTCGGTGTTCTCCGAGCGTCCGTTTTCGCTCTCTGTGTGTATGCAACCGTACCGCCGGCGCTCGGAATCTTGGGTCCCCACTACCTCTTCGCGATCGGGTCGATGATGGGCTTGGCGCATGGCATCGCCTACCCTGCCGTGACCGCCCTTGGAATCGAGCGAGCGGACGCTTCGTCACGCGGCATGGTCGTTTCGATAGTGCATGGCGCTTTCAACGGCGGCCACGCATTTTTTGCGTTTACCTTGGGCGCCGCCGTGTCTTCGTGGGGCTACGGCCCTACATTTTGGATTGCGGGTACAATTACCGCGATGGGCGCGCTGCTTTTGAAGGCGCCCCGAGACAAAGCCTTCCTTTAACTGCACCACGAGCGAGCTCGCTTCTGGTACGTTTCGCAGCGGGCAGTTGGACGTGTCGGTGACTGAAAATGGTAGTGACAAGAGCGTGAGCTCCGCCGCGGAAGACAAGCTCGAACGTCTCCTGCAGACCGAGCGCGAGCTCGACCAAATGCTGCAAGAGACCAAGCGGGAAGCCGCCGAGCTCGTCGAAACCGCGCAGGCCAATGCCGAACGCCGGATCGCGGAGCTCCAGTCCCAGCTGGAAAAAGAAGAAGAGTCGATTCGAGCTCGAATCGCTCGGGAGCGCGACGACGAGATTACCTCGATCGAACGGGCGGCCGAAGATGAAGTCGCCAAGCTGCAGGGCTTGAGCGAGGACACAATCGGCACGCTGGCCGACCATGTGGTCGCGCTCGTGGTTGGAGTCGATCCACCGGGAGGTGCGGATTGATTCTCGAGATGGCCCGCATTCGTCTACTCGGTCCGATCGACCAACTGCAGCCGGTACTGCGATGTATTCAGGACGTCGGATTGGTGCACCTGATCGACGCACCGGAGACCGAATCACTCGAGCCGCTGACGATTTCTCCGGAGGGAAAGCGACGCACCCGAATGATTCACAAAGTGCTCGAGGATGCCGAAGCGGCTTTGACCCTGCTCCATGACGAACCGGTACGGCCCACGCGCACCAAGCAAGAGTGGAACTTACCCCGAGCCGCGCTCGTGGCAGGACGTGCGCGAAGGCATCTCGAAACTCTCTCAGAACAGCACGAAGAGCTCGAGGAAGAGCGCTCGCTCATCCTCAAGTTTCGACCTTTCTTCGCGGTCTTTCAGCGGATGGAGGCCGGTCTCGATGCGCGGGGAATTCGCGTCTTTTATCTCGTCCTGCGAGAAGGCGGCCAAAGCGACTTGACTCGTCTACGGGCAGTGCTGCGTGAGGCGCTCGGAGACGGTTTCGAGCTGTTGGGCCAACCTTCGGAAGGAGGAGAGGCCGCGATGTTGCTTGCCGTTCCCGCGTCGAGCGCACGCCAAGCAGAGCAGCTCCTGAGCGAGTCGGGCGTTCAGTCGCTTTCGTTACCCGACCGGTTCGAAGAGCAAAGCGTAGGCGCCACCATGCAGCGAATGCAGGAGCGGCTCTCCCAGTTGCCGGATGAGCTCGCCGAGCTCGAGAATCAGAAGCGCAAAATCGCGTCCGAGCGTGGCCCCGAGCTGCTTCAGATTCAGGCGTTCGTGCGCGATCGACTCAGCACGTTGGAAGCCATGGAAAAGGCGGTCACCACGGCCCGGGCCTTCGTGCTCGAGGGATGGATTCCGGCGGCAGCGCTCTCGGACCTCGAGCGGCGCATCCAGAGCTCCTTTGGGGACAGCGTCGAGGTCGACACGGTCGCGTCGTCCAAATGGACCGGTGATCCCGCGCCTGTCGTTCTGAAAAACCCCCGCCTCTTCCGGCCGTTCGAAGCCATTACCGGCATGATGCCGCTGCCTCGGTATGGGTCGGTCGATCCGACGCCGTTCGTCGCGATTCTGTTTCCGATGTTTTTTGGCGTCATCCTGGGCGATGTCGGCTATGGCGTGGTCCTGGCCCTGCTGTCTCTGGTCTTGCGCCTTCGGTCGACTCCCAATTCGAAGCTTCGGTCCGTTTCCGAGATCGGGGGTGCATGCGCCCTCTTCAGCATCATTTTTGGATTCCTCTATGGCGAGCTCTTCGGCGACTTGGGGCACCACATTGGGCTCCATCCCATCATCCTGAACCGTGAAGAGGCCTTCTTCCCTTTCCTCGGTCTCGCCGTGGCGCTCGGGGTGGTGCATATCGTGATCGGGCTTCTGATCAGTGCCGTTCAGGAGTTTCGCGGCGACAAGCGCAAAGCCATCGGGCGGGGCGTGGCGGCCGCGATGATCGTGCTGATCGCGCTCGCCCTCATGGCGGCCGCCGACATGCTGCCAAAGCGATTCTTCACTCCGCTGGTGATCACCGTGCTCGTCGCCTTTCCGGTACTCATTGTCGCAGAAGGGGTTCTGGCTCCAATCGAATTCATATCGACTCTCGGCAACGTCTTGTCTTATGCACGTATCATGGCCGTCGGCACCGCGTCGGTGATGATGGCGGTCGTAGCCAATCGAATGATCGGAGCCTTTGGCGGAGTGGTGGTGGGAGTACTTTTCGCCCTGCTCTTTCACCTGATCAATTTCGTCATCGGGATTTTCAGCCCGACCATCCACCTGCTGCGACTCCATTACGTGGAGTTCTTTCAGAAGTTCCACAGTCCGGGGGGCTCGCAATACGAGCCCTTCCGACATTGGCCTGCACGACAAAACGCATCTGCGGATAGGAGCGAATGATATGGAAATGGTTTCACTTTATTTGAGCGCGGCGCTGGCCCTCGCCATCCCTGCTTTGGCTACCGCCTGGGCTCAATCCAGGATCGGGCCCGCTGCGGCAGCGACCCTCGCGGAGAAGCCCGAAATGTCGGTGACGGTCATCTTGCTGATTGCCATTCCAGAAACCGTCGCGATCTTGGGATTCGTCGTCTCCGTGTTGATCCTGCTGCAAGCCGGAGGTTGAGGGCCGGTGCCGACCGATCTTCGTAGCGAGCTACGCGTCCGCGCGAAGCGAACGGCCGAAGAGATCTTGGCCGAGGCGCGGACACGCGCCGATCGCGTCGAGGCTGATGCAGGGCGACAAATCGAAGAAAAGAGACACGCAGTCTTGACCAAAAAGGATCGAGAGCTTCAATCCGAGGCCCGCGCAAAGGTGGCAGCGGCGCGACATGCGGCGATGCGAGGGGTGCTTTTGGCCAAAGCCGAGGTCGTGAATCGGGTGCTCGAAGAAGCGAAGGTCCGACTTCCCGCAGCCGCACAAAGGCAGGCTTATCGTTCGGCCCTCGAACGTGAGCTCGGTGAGGCGGTTTCCTTCCTCGGTGAACAGGGTGGCGTCGCGCGGTGCTCGAAGAAACTGGAGACGGCCATTCGGGAGCTAGCGCGGAAGCTGCCCAACGTATCCGTGGAGACGGATGACGCCATCGAGAGCGGCTTCAGGGTCGTCGGTGCCGACGGGTCCGTCGTCGTCGATGCAACCCTCGAAACCCGCCTCGACCGTCTCGCATCCACGCTGGCGATCGAGATCCACCAAAGCCTCGAAGAAATCTGACCATGGCCAGGTATTTGGGCGACATCAACACACGCGCGCGAGGTCTACGGACGCACTTGCTCCAATCCCAGGATTTCGAACGACTGGCGCGCGTCGGTACTCTAGCCGCGCTGCACCGAGAGCTGAGCGCGCGCGGTTTTTCGCGTGCAGATGCACCGACCACCCCTGCCAGTCTAGAGCGCGAGGTTCGGCGCCGGGCGGCGGAGCAAATGAACGTGCTGGCCCGATGGGCGAGCGAAGGCCGCGCCGAAATGCTGGCGGTGCTCCTGGAGGATGAAGATCGCCGCTCGATTCAAGCCATCGTGCGCGGCGCGGCTCAAGGCGCGGCCGCAGAAGCGCGGATGTCCGGTCTCGTCCCGACGACTCATCTTTCCGAACGCGCTCTGCGCGTCTTGGCGAGCCAGCCGACACCAGCCGACGTCGTGCGGATGCTCGTGTTGTGGAATCACCCGTTTGGCCCTCCCCTGGTTCCTACCGTGGCCGAGTCACATCCCTCGCTACTGCACGTCGAGGTAGCGCTTGAAAGAGCTTTTGCGGAGCGAGCGTTGCAGCGTGCTTCACGAGGCGGGAAGCAACTGGTCGACTACGTGCAACAAGTGATCGACGTGATGAACGTTTGGTCGGCGCTGCTGCATTTTCCGGAGCGTGATCCAGCCATCATAGATCGGGTGTTCATCGAAGGGGGACGATGGCTCGGCCGAGATGCCTTTGCAGCGCTTTGGAAGCTCGAGAGCCTGGCTGCCGTCCACAGGAGGATCGGCTGGGAGTTTCGCGCCTCGCCATTGGCAGAGGCATTTGCCTCCGAGCCCCAAAGCATCACCGAGCTCGACGGGGCGGTGCTGCGCGCGCAGATCGCCTGGCAGCATCGTTGCATTCGTCTCGATCCCTCGGGTGCCGCGCCCATCATTGCGTTCGCCCTCGAGCTTCGAGCCGAAGTGCTCAACTTGAGGCGCATTCTGTGGGGCATCGCGCTCGAGGCCCCCGCAGCACTCATTCAAGCGGAGCTGGTGCTGGCATGACAGAACGAAGGCTCGTGGTGATCGCCGGACCGGGCTTGAGCACGGGGTTTTCCCTCGCCGGGGTCAGAGTGCTGGAAGCAACCGATCCCAACCACGCTGCCGAGCGGCTCGAAAAGCTGATCCAGGATCAGCACGCGGGCGTGGTCATCATCGAGGAATCGCTGCACCGAGATCTACCCGACGAGACGAGTCGCGCCCTTCGGCGTGTGCCGTTTCCCGTCGTCATTCCCGTGCCCGGCCCAAAATGGACCGCGGAATCTTCGGCACACGAGTACATCGTGGAAATCCTGCGTCGTGCCATCGGCTATCGTGTGAGGCTTCAATGACCAGAGAGGCTCGAATCACCCGAATCGCAGGCGCCATCGCAGAAGCGCAACCCTTGGGGCATGCAGCACTCTACGAGCTGGTCGAAGTGGGCGACAAGCGCCTGTTGGGCGAGGTCATCCGACTGCGTGACGACGTGGCGACCATTCAGGTTTTCGAGGAAACCAGCGGGCTCGCGCTCGAGGAACCCGTGCGGCGAACGGGCAGCTCGCTCATGACGCGGCTCGGACCGGGCCTCTTGGGCTCGATTCTCGACGGGATCGGGCGGCCGCTGCAGGGTTTGGCCGATGCATCGGGCGACTTTTTGGCCCCTGGCATGACCTTGCCTACGCTCGATCCCGATGCTCGCTGGTCGTTTTCTCCCACCGTAGAGCGCGGTGCGACAGTGCGCGGCGGGGACGTGCTGGGCGTCATCGAAGAACGGCCCGGGATGATGCATCACGTGCTGGTGCCACCGGGCACCGGACCGGGCAAGGTCGATGAAATCCGAGCGGGAGACTTCACAGTCTCGGATACGATCGCCACGCTGCATGATGGGACGACGTTGGCCCTCTCGCACGCGTGGCCGATTCGTGAACGCCGTCCCATGCGGCGACGTCTACCCGGCGATCGACCCTTCATCACGGGCCAGCGTGTGTTCGACCTGCTGTTCCCCGTCGTCGAGGGCGGCTCGGTCGCCGTGCCGGGCGGATTCGGCACCGGTAAGACGGTCATCGAACAGTCGTTGGCGAAGTACGCCAAAGCCGACGTGATGGTCTACATCGGTTGCGGAGAACGCGGCAACGAGATGGCCGAGGTTCTGCACGACTTCAGCCGGCTCACCGACCCCGCGACCGGGCGTCCGATCATGGACCGCACCATCCTCATCGTGAACACCTCGAACATGCCGGTGGCGGCTAGAGATGCCTCGGTGTACCTCGGCATGACGATTGCCGAGTACTACCGAGACATGGGCTACCACGTCGCCATCCTCGCTGACTCGCTGTCTCGGTGGGCCGAAGCGTTGCGCGAGATCGCCGCACGCCTTCAAGAAATGCCTGGCGAGGAAGGCTATCCGACGTATCTGGCGAACCGCATGAGCCGTCTTTACGAGCGCGCGGGCCGCGTCGAAAACGAAGGCGAGCCCGCGAGAACGGGAGCCGTCACTTTCATCACGGCCATCTCTCCGCCCGGAGGCGACTTCGCCGAGCCGGTCACCCAGGCGTCGCTGCGGGTCGTCGGAGCCCTTTGGGCGCTCGATCCGCGTCTGGCGCACCAGCGTCAGTTCCCCGCAGTCGATTGGGATACGAGCTACAGCCTCTATGCCGAGGCGACCACCGCTTGGTTCAGCGAGGAAGGCGGCGCGGACTGGCCCGATCTGAGAACGGAGACGATTCGGTTGTTGCAGCGCGACCGCGAGCTACGGGAAATCGCCGGTTTGGTCGGTGTGGAGGCGCTCGAGGATCAAGACCGCCTGGTTCTGGAAGGAGCTCGAATCGCTCGGGAGTTTCTCATTGGACAGAACGCGTTTCACCCGCACGACGCGTTCTCGTCGGTCGTGAAGACCTATCACTTGGCCCGCCTCTTGTGGCACCTGATGAGCACCGGGGAATCCGCGCTTCGCGACGGGGCGAGCTTCGACAACCTGGATCTGGCCGCGGTGCGAGTCGCATTCGGTGCCGTGAAGACCGCGTCCCCCGAAACGTTGATGGAGCAAATCGCGGACGCCGAGCGCGTCATTTCCGAGATGAGGAGCCAATGAAGCGACTCGAGATACCGATGGCGCGCACGTACTCGGGAGCTTCCTCGGCGGCCGGCCCTCTTCTGTTTGTCCACTCCACCAAGCGAGCCAAGCTCGGTGAATGGGTTCTGATCGAAAGCGAGGGGCAGAGCGACCGGCGTGGGCAGGTGATCGACGTGGGTACGGAGGTGACCGTGATTCAGGTGTTCGAAGACACGCTCGGTCTGCGGCCCGCTGATTCCAAGATCACGTTGACCGGCGAGACTGCAGCCACGGTCGTCGGCAAGGACCTGCTCGGCCGTGCCCTCAGTGGCACCGGAGCTCCTCTCGATGGGCTACCGCCGCCCATAGGCGAGGCGCGCGGTCCGATTTGGGGCGCTCCCATCAATCCGGTGCGGCGCCATCATCCGTCTGACTTCATCGAAACGGGAGTCTCGGCCATCGATGGCATGAACACTCTAGTGCGAGGCCAGAAGCTGCCCGTCTTCTCGGGTCCAGGGCTGCCCGGTGTCGAGCTTGCCGCCGACATCGTCGAAAATGCGAGACCCGCACGCGGGGAGCCCTTCGCGGTGGTGTTCGCGGCCATCGGAATCACCGAGCGCGAAACGCAGTCGTTCGTCTCCCGATTTCGTGAAAGCGAGGTGATGGAACGCACGGTGCTGTTCCTGAACCAGGCGGCGGACCCCACCATCGAGCGCCTGCTGACCCCCCGGGTCGCCCTGACCGCTGCCGAGCATCTGGCGTTCCACCATGGCATCCACGTGCTCGTCGTCATGGCCGACATCACGCACTACGCCGAAGCGTTGCGCGAGGTGGCAGCCGCGCGCGAGGAGATCCCCGGCCGTCGAGGATACCCAGGGTACATGTACACGGACTTGGCCACGCTGTTCGAGCGCGCCGGCGTACTCAAGGACAGCCCCGGGTCCGTGACGCAGCTTCCGGTGGTGACTTTGCCCGACGACGACATCACCCACCCCATACCGGACCTCACCGGTTACATCACCGAGGGACAGATCGTGCTGAGCCGCGAGCTGCACCAACGGGCCGTCTATCCGCCGGTGGACGTTCTTCCTTCGCTATCCCGATTGATGAATGCCGGAATCGGCAAAGATCACACGGTGGCCGAGCATCGGGAGTGGGCCGATCAACTCTACGCCATTTACGCGCGAGGCCGAGAGGCAAAGCTGATGGCAGCCATCGTAGGCAGAGACGGCCTGACTCCAGGCGATCGCCGCGCCCTGGATTTCATCGATGAATTCGAGAATCAATTCATCCACCAGGGCCGGACTCGGCGCAGCCTGGAAGACACGATTGGCATCGGATGGTCTTTGCTGGAGACGCTTCCCCGTGACGAGCTCACGCGAGTTTCGGATGCAAGCTGGCAAGCGCGGCCGCATGCCGGGCACCGGAAGGAGCAATCGTGAGCGCTCGATCCGTACCGCCGACGCGTTCGGGTTTGGTTCGAGCGAGCGCACAGCTCGCACGCGTGAGGAAGGGACGCGAGCTTCTGAACCGAAAGCGCGAGGCCCTGATTACGGAGCTCTTTCGGAGCGCCCGGCCCGCGCTCAACGCGCGTCAAGAGGTGGAGGATCGCGCGAACCAGGCTTACGAAGCCTTGCTGCGCGCACTGGCCTCGTCCGGAGAGCCTGTCCTGCAAAGCTGTGCTTGGCCAAGTCGGGAAATTCGAATCGAGATCGAGCACCGGCAGGTCTGGGGCATCCCGGTGCCATCGGTGCTCTCGCACACGCCGGTCCAACGAACCCTCACCGCACGCGAAACCGCAGCAGCTGCAATAGGGCCGGCTGCGGCCCAAACCGCCACCGAGTTTGAGCGCTTAATCGAGCTGGTCATCGAAGCGCTTCCCAAGGAACAGCTGGTGCGTCGTCTCGGAGACGCCCTCAGCAAGGCCACCCGGCAGGTCAACACGCTGCAGCTTCGTGTGGAGCCCGCCCTGAGCACCGAGCTCAGCTCCCTGAAGCGCATGTTAGAAGAGCGCGAACGAGACGAGCGATCGCGACTCCGGCACGTGCTTCGGCGTCGTGAACAAACGCGTTGAGCCTTCTAATTGGCAGCTCGTAGCCAGATGTAACTCCCAACCGATTCCGGCGTGTTACCCGTCATCACCTGGTAGTGGTAGCGATCCTCGCCCTGTGCGGGGGCCTGGACGCTCATCTCATGCATGAAAGGGTCGCTGGTGATGGGGACCGTCTCGAGCACGTCGCCGTTCTTGATCACCTGCAGGCTCCTGCCCTCACCGCCTGTCACCAAGGCGGACAGCGTCGACATGTCCGAAAACACGGTGTCCCCGGATCGTTCCCCCGTGAGCTCGGTCTCGATCATCGGCCCGTCGATGCCGTTGATCTTCACTACGGTCCGCCCGTTGCGAACACCTTCGATGATGGCGTCGACGCTGAGCTCGGTGGCGTACACCATCGTAGTGGGCGTCCCGATGGGCCGATCGGTGAAGCTCGTTCCCTGACCTGCACGGTGGTCGTCACTGCCACCAAGCGCGCTGGCGTGCGAGCCGTCCGCGCAGAGCTGCTCCCAGAAGGTCACCCCAAGCCAGATGCTGCTCTGCACCTCGACGCCGTCGATACTCGTGGGATCGACCGGGATTTCCCAACGGCAGCCGATGCAGATCGGCGCTCCCACAGACAAAGGGTGGTTGATCGAAAACAGGGCGCCCTGGTCTTTGTACTCCTGAATGGCTCCTGCCGTGGTTACGCCCCGCACCCCGATCTTGTGATCGACCCACTGAGTGGCACCGAGCGCGTTGGCGTGCCCCGAATACGTGGTCCACTCCACGCCAGGAATGATTAGTAGATCTGGAAAGTCGGGCTGCGCGTCGGCGTAGAGCGTGAGGCCACTGTTGGTGTTGTGCTCGGAGAGCATGACGAAATCGAGCCCCACCCCCTGCGCGAAGGCAAGGGTCTCCGGAATGGTGGGGGTCGCATCTCCGCTCTGGCGGGTGTGGACGTGAAAGTCGCCAGCATACCAGCGCGCCTCCTTGACGAGCACGCCGGGATCCTGGTAGGGGGCACGCGGCTGCGGCGGGAGTGTGGCCTCTCTTCGTAGGAAGATGTCGATTTGGTAGGGAGCCGGTGTCTCTTCGATCTGCGCTTTGCCCACCACGACCTCCCACTTACCGGGGGGGATCGGTCCGGGAACATAGCTTCGCGAGGCGGCCTCCACACCCACTATCGCCGGCTCGCTGTTTCCACCGCCCCATCCCCGAAAGCCATTGGGATCATCGAGACCCCAGTCCAGGATGTTGGCCTCGGACAGGTTGTCGTGCCGGACCTCGATTTCGACGATTCCTTCTGGCACGTCGAACTCGACGAAGAAATGTGTCTCCGGTCCCTCGGGGACAGTGCCCTCAAGGTGAACTTGGGTTTCCGCCGCTGGGCTTTCTGCACACCCTGCGCAGTGAATCAGAACGGTTGCTGCGATGGTCGCCCAGCCAAGACAATGATGCATGGGCTGGATTGGAGCGCACATTGGCGATGGCATCAAGCCGCAACGACGCATCGGCTCGTAGTGATGGTACCGTAGATGGGTGACTCTCGTTCTCGACCTGCACATCGACGCCTTCATCCGCGACGGCACAGAAATCATGAAGGATATCAACTGGCAAGTGACCCAAGGGGAGCACTGGGCGGTGCTCGGCCCCAACGGGGCTGGAAAAAGCTCGCTGCTCGCGATCATCGCCGGCTACGAGTGGCCGAGCCGTGGAAAAGTCGCCGTCCTCGGCCAGACCTACGGACAGTGCGACATGCGAACCCTCAAGCAGCGCATCGGTTGGGTGAGCCCGTCTCTCTTTTCCTGGCTCCCTCAACGACAAACCGCACGGGAGGCCGCCGCCACCGGCATTCACGCCACCATTGGAAGCTGGCACGCCCTCAGTGAGCAAGATCTAGACCGCGCCGACGAGGCGCTGCGAAGCATTGGCGCGTACGCGTTTCGGACCAAGCGCTATGGAGTGCTCTCCCAGGGGGAGAAGCAGAGAGTGACGATCGCCCGCGCCCTGGTCACGAACCCCGAGCTCTTGATCCTCGACGAGCCGTGCGCCGGTCTGGACCCGGGTGCGCGGGAGCGACTGATCGCGGACGTCGACCGGCTTTGCGCCGAGCCCAACGGACCCACGCTCATCTTGGTCAGCCATCACGTCGAGGAGATCCCCACACACGGCACGCACGCGTTGCTGCTCAAAGACGGCCGCGCCCTCGCCGCAGGCCCCCTAAGCGAGGTCCTCACCGACGATCGACTGAGCGAGCTCTACGAGTATCCGTGCAAGGTGGGATCGTCGAACGGACGATACTGGCTCCAAAGTCGCTAAGTTCCTCCGGTACCGTAGTCGACGCTCACACGCGCCCCTCGAGCAAGCCCTTGCCCGGTACGAAGTTGATCTCCAATCGAATCCCGTCCGGATCCTCGAACAAAATCGAGTAGTACCCGGGCGCCCAGATGGCTTCCTCGGGACCGTGCACGATTTTGGCGCCTAAGCTCGTTACGAATTCGTATGCTGCGTCGACGTCCTCGCGCGACCGTGCGCGGAAGCAGATGTGATGGAGGCCGACGCGGTTTTGGTCGAAGCGCTCCTGCCTGTGCCCTGGAGGCGCCTCCCTGATGGCGAAGGCGGTGCGACCCCCCACGCAGTAGTACGTGCCCGGAATGTCCATGACGCTGCGGAGGCCCAAAAACGGGAGGAGCTTGCCGTAGAACGCTCGCGCACGATCGAAATCGGCGACGGTCACGAAGGTGTGCGCAATGCCGTTGATCTCCACGACGGCCGCCTCACCGAAGCTCGCTCGAGCGCTTGCCGAGGAGACGGCGCGCGATGATCAACAATTGAATCTGTTGTGTTCCTTCGAAGATGTCGAGGATCTTGGAATCACGGGCCCATTTCTCGAGCAGCTCGTGCTCCGAGTAGCCAAGCGCGCCACACAGCTCGACGCATCGAAGCGTGATCTGGTTGGCGACTCGGGCTGCCTTGGCCTTGGACATCGAAGCTTCCGTGGAATTGGGAATCCCATTGTCGGCCATCCAAGCGGCCTTGAGCATCAGCAGCCGACCGGCTTCCCAGTCCGCCTCCATGCGGATCAGCTCGGCCTCGGCCGCGCTCTTCGTGAAGAGCGAGCCGCGGTAACGCACCTCGACGCCTCGCTCCGCCAAGAGCTCCCGCGTCTGCTCGAGAGCGGCGCGCGCGACGCCGACGGCCATACCCGCCACGATGGGACGGGTGTTGTCGAACGTCTGCATCACTCCACCGAATCCGGCTTTTGTGTCGATTTCGGCGCTGCCGAGCAGATTCTCCTTTGGGATGCGGCAATCGGTGAGTGTGATGCTCGCCGTATCGGACGCGCGAATGCCCATCTTCTTGTCGAGCCTCACGACTTCCATGCCGGGGGTTCCGTGAGGAACGACGAACGACTTGATCGCCGCCCGCCCGAGGTTGCGATCCAAGGTCGCCCAGACCACCACGGAGTCGGCCCGGCTCCCCGCGGTCACGTAGATCTTTTCGCCGTTGAGAACCCATTCGTCCCCGTCGAGGCGCGCGGTCGTACGGATGTTGGCCGAATCGGAGCCGGCCCCTGGCTCGGTGATGGCCATGGCCGCCCAAGTGCGCGCGAAGCGCTTCTTCTGCTCAGCGTCGGCGACGGCGGTGATGGCGGCGTTGCCGAGCCCTTGGCGGGGGATCGAAAGCGCGAGGCCGACATCCCCCCAGCAAAGCTCGGTGAGACCCAAACAGGTCGCCATGTTCGAGCCATTGCGAACACCGTCTCGCGACCCTTCTTCTCGCTGCACGGCGCTGACTCCGGCATTGCGCTGGCCTCCCCCGGCGCCCAGGCCGTCCATCAACGCGGCGAGCAGGTCGAGCTCTTTGGGATAGGCGTGCTCTGCCCGGTCGTATTTGCGAGAGATCGGGCGAAAGACGTGTTTAGCCACTTGGTGGGCCTGGTTCACGATCAGATTCAAGCTCTTGGGTACTTCGAGGTAAATCATGAGAGCTGCTCAAACCAACAGATTGCCGTCCATGATGCCAATGGCCCGCAGGTGGCGGTACCAAAGCTCCATCGGGTGATCCTTGATGAAGCCTGCGCCTCCCAGAAGCTGCACGCCGTTCGTGCCAATCTCCATGGCTTTGTCGGCGCAAAGCGTGCGAGCGAGATAGGCTTCGCGCCCGCAAGGCAGTCCCGCGTCGATCCGGCCGGCAGCCCGATAGACCAGCATGCGCATCGACTCGATCTCGATCGCCATGTCGGCGATCATGAATGCCACCGACTGGCGGTGTGAGATGGGCTCCCCGAATGCCTCGCGGTCGTTGCAATAAGGAATGACGTATTCGAGCACGGCCTGCGCGGTTCCGATCGCCATGGCTCCCCAGGCCACGCGTGCCCGATTGACCGCATCCTCGTATACGGAATCGCGCGGATCGTCGGCTGCCCCTTCGCCGCCCAGCATGGCCTCGCGCCCCACCCGGACACCATCGAGCTTCACGCGGCCGAGACCGGCCGAACGCAAGCCCATCGAAGGCTCTTGGGTGACTTGGACACCAGCGGCATCACGCTCCACGACGAAAAAGCGAGGTCCCGCCTTGGGAAGCTTGGCTGACACCAGGATCCACTTTGCCCGATCGGCCACGGCAACCATCGATTTGTGGCCGTGCAAGACATAGCCTCCCGAGCGCTTCTTGGCGGTGGTGCCAAGAGCCAAGGGGTCGAACAAGGGCTGCGGCTCGACCATCGCAACGGCAGCGGCGCCCGTTCCCGATTCGAGGAGCTCGGGAATCAATGACGCGCGCTGCGATTCGTCTCCCCAATGAGCCACCGCGCTGACGAAGGACAGTGGAGAAAGAGCCGCGTAGGCAAGACCCATGTCCCCGCTAGCGAGGTCCTCGGCCATGAGCATCTGCGATACGGCGGACATCTCGTCCGCGTTCCCGCCGAGTGACTCCGGGATGGCCATGGCTGTCGCGCCTAGCTCTTCGAAGCTTTGGAGAAAATCGTCCGTTGGCTCCAAATTCTCGTCCGCCTCGCGGGCTGCAGACCGCATCTCTACCTCGGCAAAGCGCCGAAGCGTATCCCGCATGAGCTGTTGTTCCTCGCTCAGGCTCAAATCGAACAGACGCGCCTTGCGACTCGGCTCCGCGCTCCGCTTGGAAGCAAGCCGGTTGGCTGCTTTGGCCGCCGTCTCTGCAAAGCGCTTGGCGCCCTCGTATACGAGCTGCTGGGCGCGCTCTTCCAGGCCCCAACGCTCCACCAGAGGCGAATCGGCCAGACGATTGAGGACCCTCAAGCCTCCGCCCATCACCTCGTTGATGATCTTGTCACTGTCCACCGCAGAATGCTGCGCTTCGGCGCCATTCGGGTCAATGCGGCGCGCAGTCCTCTGACGACCCGATCAGAGTGCCTACACGGCGGTACTTGCCCTCGAATAGCTCGATCCATTCCTCGAGCTTGGCTAGCTCTTCTCGGTCGAGGCCTTCCACATCGCCGGTGAAGTCCGGCGGATCGAACGAGACCTTCGCCAGCGCACGCGTGCAGTCCTTGCCTGCAAACATTTCGTAAGGACCGCCCGGTCCATAGAAATCGCGGCCCCGGGTGACGTCGTACACATGCCCTCGGATGGCGATCAACAACGGCTTGCCGGGATCCGATCCATCGAACTCGGAGAGCTCGTGCAGGGTGTAGTCTCGCACCTCGGCTTCGACAACCGTCGGCATCCGCCTTTGGTTGCGGCCGAAGAACCCGGCGATGAATCGGCGAAAGCCCACGATGAGCCCTACGACGAAGATCCATGGCTCACAACCACCCTCGAGCACAGAGGTCGTCAGTCGGTCAACCCGCCGGCGCCACCCAAGTGGTAGCCCTCTTCGCCGTGCAAGGAGGTGTCGAGACCCTCACGCTCTTGATCGTGGGTCACACGCAGGCCGATGGTGGCGTCCAAGATCTTGAGTATTGCGAACGTCACCAACATCGAATACGCGCCGGCCGCCAAAACGCCGATGATGTTTTCGACGAAGAGCCCGCTGTTGCCGGCGATCAGGCCGTCGTTTCCACCCCACGCGGCGCTTGCCAACACGCCGGTCAGCACGGCTCCCAGGGCGCCTCCGACACCATGAATGCCGAACGCGTCCAGCGCGTCGTCGTAGCCGAGCCTTCCTTTCATCATGACGGCGCCATAACAAACCAGCCCCGCGGCCACACCCATGACGACCGCTGCCACTGGGCCGACGAAGCCAGCGGCAGGCGTGATGCAAACGAGGCCGGCAACCAAGCCGGATGCCACGCCGAGAGCGGTCGGCTTTCGCTGCTTGGCCCACTCGGCGAGGGCCCAGGAAAACGCGGCCGCGCCCGCAGCCAGGTGCGTGTTGACCAGGGCCAGCGCCGCGTTGGCGTTCGATGCCAGCGCGCTTCCCGCATTGAAGCCAAACCAGCCGAACCAAAGCATGCCGGCACCGACCAGGGTGAGGGTGAGGTTGTGGGGAGGACCCGGACGTCTGCGGGGGCCGAGGGTCATGGCGCAAATCAGGGCTGCCGCGCCCGAGGACAGATGGACCACGGTCCCGCCTGCAAAATCGAGCGCACCGCGAGCACCGAGCCAGCCCTCGGGGCCCCAGACCCAGTGGCAGATGGGATCATAAACCAAGGTGGCCCACAACAGGATGAACAAGAGATACGCGGAAAATTTCATACGTTCCGCAATGGCGCCCGAAATGAGCGCCGGAGTGATGATGGCGAACATCATTTGGAACGCCATGAACAGAATGTGGGGGATGGTGGAGCCCTCTTGCGGCTCCAGGCCCACACCACGGAGAAAGGCGAATTCGAATCCACCGATCAAACCACCGCCTGCATCGGCGCCGAACGAAAGCGAATAGCCGATGATCACCCACTGCAGCGTGATGATGCCGAGCGCGATGAAGCTATGCATGAACGACGAAAGGACGTTCTTTTGGTTGACCATGCCTCCGTAGAAAAACGCCAGCCCCGGCGTCATCAGCATCACGAGGGCACACGACATCATGAGCCATGCCGTATCGGCCTGATTGATCGCTTCCATCCCCGGTCCTCCTTGAAGTGAGGCGAATCTTAGATGGAGGGTGTTTCCGGCATATAGAACGGACGTTTCCGATTTGTTTCGGAATTGCAGAAAACGGCTGGCGCCAGGGTCGGTTTCGTCTACATTTTCGGTCTGATGCGAATCGTTCACGACAAGGAACGTTGTGCGGGTCACGGCCAGTGCGTAGGCGTCGCCCCAGAGCTATTCGAGTTCGCGCCCGACGGCTCCCTGGTGGTCCTCGATCCCAATCCCCCAGAGGCGCTCCGCGAGGCCGCCCAGGACGCGGTCGACATTTGCCCCGTCCATGCTTTGTCCATCGCCGAGGACTGAAATTTCGGGCATTTTTGCGGTCAAGACCGGGGGTGCATACCGAGGTGATTTCGGTTACAACATGGCCCGGCGAGCCATACCCATCGAGGGTGGAAACGCTCGATGACCGCTAGGTCAACACAACAAGAGAGGCAATATCAATGGAATCCGTAGCTGAGTTCTTCGAGAAGTTTGAAAAGCGAGCCGCTGAAAATACCGATGCGGCCACCGCGCCCAATGCCGTCTACCAGTTCAACATCACCGGCGATGGCGGCGGCGAGTGGAGCCTGGACCTGAAGAAGGGCAAGACCGAAGGGTTCGTCAGCACGGGCACCCACGACAGCCCGGGCGCGACCATCACCGTGTCCGCCGAAGACTGGCTCGGCATGATCAATGGTTCGCTCAATCCGATGCAGGCTTTCATGTCCGGCAAGATCAAGATCGACGGCGACATGACGCTTGCCATGAGCCTTCAGCAAGTGATGAATCTGGCGCAAGACTGAGCCTTCCGAGCGGTCGTGCTCGATCGGGTGGCTTCTATGCATGGAGGCCACCCTTTTTTGTGGGACCATGACTTCATCCAGCGATAGACCAAGCGACGCTTCACGTACCCGGCTCAGTCCGGAGGATCGCCAGCAGCAACTCCTCCGGGTCACGTCGGACATCATTGCCGCCGATGGCGTGGACAACGTGCGTATCCCTTACGTGGCAGCGGCTGCGGGAATCACGCGTCCCGTCGTCTACAAGTTCTTTCCGAACCGGCACGAGCTCATCAAGGGCGTTCTCGAGGATTTCCGCGAGGACTTCATGAGTCGAGCGCCAGACATCTTGCAGACGGAAGAAAACGCAGACGTCGCAGGCATTGCGCGTGCGTTCATCGATGCGGCGTGCGACACCATCGAGGCACGAGGCTCTGGGGGCTGGCAGTTGCTCCGTGCGGTTGCGCCGGATCAAGAGATCGGGGAGATCAGCAAGGAATTTCGGCGCCAACTGGTTCAGCCATGGCTGATTCCACTCCGCGAGCTGACGGGCGTCGACGACGCCGAAGCGCTTGCCCTGGCAGACATGATGCTGACGGGCGCCGGCGAGATCCTTCAGCGCTGGATCGACGGCGAGTTCTCTCGACAGCAGGTGGCGACTCTCCTCGGGCGCATCATCATGGCGGTGTTGAACGAGTTCACGGAATGAGCAGAACCATGGTTTCCCAGATATTCGATGCGTCCAAATGGACCGAGGTGGAAGGCTTCGACTTCCAAGACATCACCTATCACCGGGCCCAAGATCAAGGCACGGTGAGGATCGCCTTCGATCGACCCGAAGTGCGCAACGCATTCCGGCCGGCCACGGTCGACGAGCTCTATCGGGCGCTCGAGCATGCCCGTCAGACTTCCGACGTCGGGTGCGTGCTGCTCACGGGCAACGGCCCATCACCCAAAGACGGGGGTTGGGCATTTTGTTCCGGCGGGGATCAGCGCATCCGGGGCAAGGACGGGTACAAATACGAGACGGAAGCCGGCGGTGAAGTCGACGCGGCGAGGCTCGGCCGCCTGCACATCCTCGAAGTGCAGCGGCTCATCCGATTCATGCCCAAGATCGTGATCGCCGTCGTCCCGGGGTGGGCGGTTGGCGGAGGCCACAGCCTGCATGTGGTGTGCGACATGACGATCGCCAGCGAGGAGCACGCGCTCTTCAAACAGACGGACCCGGACGTGGCCAGCTTCGACAGCGGCTACGGGTCGGCTCTACTGGCCCGTCAGGTAGGACAAAAAAAAGCGCGCGAGGTGTTCTTCGTCGGGCTCAACTACAGCGCCCGAGAAGCCGCGGCCATGGGGATGGTCAATGCCGTGGTGCCCCACGAAGATCTCGAAAATTTCGCGCTTTCCTGGGCTAAAGCGATCAATTCCAAGAGCCCCACGGCCATGCGAATGCTGAAGTTCGGCTTCAACATGGTCGACGATGGGCTGGTGGGTCAGCAGATCTTTGCGGGAGAAGCCACCAGGCTGGCCTATGGGACCGAAGAAGCCCAAGAAGGCCGTGACGCTTTCCTCGAAAAGCGGCCTCAGGATTATCGGAAGTTCCCCTGGCATTACTGATCTGGGTTACCCTATCTTCCTTGGATTTGGAGCCAAAACGTGCGAGATCAGCACATCGGAGAACGGAGTTAGTCATCTCAAGCAAGATATTCGTAGGGAACCTCAACTTTGCGACGACGGACGACGAGCTTCGCCAGTTGTTCGGAGAGGTTGGGGAAGTCGTAGACGTTCACATTCCAAAAGACCGCGAGACCGGCCGGCCTAGGGGTTTTGCGTTCGTCCGATTCGCGTCGGAGGACCAGGCCAAACAGGCGGTCGAACAGCTCCATGGAAGGGAAGTCGGTGGACGTGCCCTGCGCTTGGACATCGCGGAGGACCGTCCCCGTCCGCCTCGGCCACGTCGGGATTTCAAATCGTCACCCGACCGGCGCGGCGGCAACGCCCCTCGTCACGCGGACGACCTACCCCGCGCCGACTTCGATAGTCAGGACTACTTCGACCGCGGGAGCTACGGCCGCGAAGACTATAGTCACGATGACGACCAAGGCGGGCGCGGCGGCAAGTCGGGCAGCAAACCCAAGAGACCCAAGGGCAGCCGACGGGGCATACGCGGCAAGAAGCGGAGTCTCTGAGGCACAAAAAATCTCGGGCGAGGTGTGAACACCCCGCCCGAGCGCCCGTTGTATTGTACCCCCAAGGAGTTCGAATCTCGATTGGACCTGCCGGAGGGTTGCTGATCAGCCGCCGACAGTCTTACGGTAAAGGTTTGGAAACACGGTTGTCAACAAGTATTTTTGCCTACAATTACACGAACATTGAACCGATTTGCACGATGGTGCGACGCCTCGTCGGGGCTCTCCGTCGGCTGGAACCAGAGTGCGGTTTCGAGGTAAAGAGAAGGCAGGGATGAAGGACGACGTGGGGGACACCAAAGAGCTCGATCGCGCGCGGCGCCACTTTCTGAAAGCCGCTGCCTATACGGCGCCTGCCATCCTCGCGACGATCACGCTCAACAAAGCGCGCGCGCAAGCATCCTGCAATCCGTCCACGTGCATGCCAGGAACCTGCAATCCCAACGGATGCAACCCGTTGAACTGCATGCCCTTCGCGGGATGAAACCCACGCAGCCTCGCAAGACGGGCTACTTCCTGCCCGACGATTGGATCCTGTGGCGCAGCGACGGTTTGCTCGAAGCGATCAAGCTGAGCAGCGGGGACCACATCCAGATCGAAGGGAGCGATGGAATCGCTGCGTTACAGGGCGAGCTGTCTGCCTCGGTATGGAATTCACTCGCGCGCTTCGAGCCTCTGCTGGGCCGACTCCGAGAACAGCTCCGCGCCCGGGCATTGCAGCCACTCACGCGCGCGACCGTATTGCGCGGCTCGGGATGGAAACAGCTGTTCGTCGAGCTCACGGGGAGGTGCAATGAGCAATGCGTGCACTGCTACGCTGAATCCTCACCTGCGCGAACCGAGGCTCTTGCATGGGCCGAAATTCGCGACGTGCTCGAAGACGCCAAAACGCTCGGCTTCGGTCTCGTGCAGCTCACCGGCGGGGACCCTCTGATTAGCCAGCATTGCATCTCAGCTGTCGAGCTTTGCGTGGACCTCGGGATCCCCCAAGTGGAGATCTACACCAACGGCCTCGCGCTTCGCGGAAAGATCTACGATCGTCTGCGCGAGCTCGGACCATCCTTCGCTTTTTCTTTCTACTCCCACGACCCGAAACACCACGACGCCATCACCCAGACGCCCGGGAGCCATTCGCGCACCACGCGAGCGATCCGAAGGGCGGTCGAGGATGGCTTGAAGGTCCGGGTCGGCGTGATCTCGATGGAGCAAAACCGCGCCGATTCGTCGAGGACCCATGAATATTTGCGTGATCTCGGGATCTCTGACGCCTCCATCCGTTTCGATCGGATGCGCGACGTAGGTCGAGGCCAACCCATGCCCCCGAGCGATGAGGCGTCGTCCCCGAGCATGCACACCGGTGGGGTCGAGAGCCCCAATCCACGAAATTTCGGCGGCTCGGCCGCGGTGAGCTACGACGGCGTCGTCTATCCATGCATATTCAGTCGGCACCTTCCGCTCGGTTCGATCCACGACCAACGCCTCCAAGCCATACTCACGTCTCCCGATCCCATTGCATCGCCGAAGAGGAGCTTGCTCACGGCCAGCTCCCGATGGGGTGAACAGCTCTCTTGTTGGGAGTGTCAGACGCGCGCAGCGCTGCTCGACGGGAGTTGCCATGCCTGAGCTTTCCGCCCGCGTGCCTCAGCGAAAGGACACGCTCACGCACGAGGTCACCGATACCGACGAAGTCGTGATCTACGATGGAAACGACAAAAGCCCCCAGTTGCTGGTGTTGAACGATACTGCGGCAGGTGTTTGGTTGATGATCGACGGCGAGCGATCCATCGAAGAGATCACCGCCGAAATCCTAAAGCATGTCGAAGCCGACCCTCAGACCGTGACCCGTGACGTGGTCGCCTTCCTCGACCAACTCGAGCAACGGAAGCTCATCACGTGGAAAGAGGCAATCTAGAAGAGCACCAGATCTTTCTCTCCGGCCTTCAGGTCGGAGTGCGAAGCTCTTGTGTCCAAACCAACCGATATCTGCGGCGTCACTGGTCAGCGGCGAAGCTTCCCATCGTGGAGCCGGACGGCCGGTGCGACATCGACGTGCTCGCCGACGAATCTCCCCGAATCGTCTTGGACCGCGAAGTAGTCTGGTCGGATGGGGAGCCCGGAGATTTGGTCGCGGGGTTCGAGGATCGACTCTATCGGGTGGCTCTCGCGCGGCACAAGCGGGAGCTTGCGGTATTTCATGCCGCCGCTTTGGTGTCGGACGGGGCGACCGTGGTCTTCTCCGGCCCATCCGGCGCAGGAAAGAGCTCGCTTGCGCTGGCGGCAGTGCGAAGGGGTTGGAAGTATTTTTCCGACGAGTTCGTGGTGACCGATGGCGAGCGTTTATGGGGATGGCCGCGCGCGATTCGTTTCGACCCTGCAAAGCCGGGAGCACCGTGGCCGGCCTACTTGGCGGGTCTGGACCGAGATGACGAGGCGGTAACCGGGCAAGGAGAGGCCGGGGCGCCCTATTACGCAATGGGCCCCGATGCCGTGCCACGAACCATCTGCTCCGCTCGTGCGGTGCGGTTCGTTCACATCGAGAGAGGCATCGAAACCAGGCTGACGCCCATCTCGGCCACCAGGGCGCTCAAACACTGGATCGAAGCCGCGTTTTTCGAGCCCAGGATCTCCTTGGGCGCCCTGGTTGGCAGAAACCGGGCTTGGCGTGCATCGTGGCGCCATCCCGACGAGCTCATCGATTTGATCGAGAGAACATGACCGGCCACGAGCCTCGCGTGCGGTATCGATTGCTTCGAAGCTGGGCTTTACGCAGTCGCAGGGTCCAATACGCCTTGCGTCGAATCGAGGACGCGGTGGCAACGTTCACCGGAGCGGCCTTGAACCGAGTGCTCGAGGATGCGGAAAAGGAGGCACTCTCGATCGACCTTTACGATGCTGCCTTTCGTCCGGAAAACGACCACGACGGATTATACGACTGGGAAACGCAATGGTTCGAGCGTCGTTTGCCCTCTCCTCCCGCATCCATCCTGATCGGTGCGGCAGGTGCAGGACGCGAAGCGGTTGCGCTTCGCGGACTCGGCTATCACGTGCGCGCGTTCGAGCCTTCTGCCTCTGCTTTTCGGCTCTGTCGTCTCGCACTCGCCCCCGAGCTCGTCGACCAGGCGAGCTATCGGGATCTCGTCGCCACGGTCCTTCACGCAGAGACGACGCGCCTGCGTCTCGGTCTCGAAACGAGATTCGATGCGGTGCTGCTCGGCTGGGGCAGCTTCGGACACGTTCTTCGGCGAGCCGATCGATTTTCGCTTCTTCGCGCATGCGACAAGCTCGCGCCAGACGGCCCCATTTTGTTGAGTCTCTTCACGCCGAAGGCCACCCCGGCAGCCAATGGAATCTACTACGTCCCATGGGGTGGATTCTTGGCTCAACCTACCGTCGAGGAGCTCGAGCAGCACGCGAACGCCCTAAATCGAAAGCTCGTCGCGTCGCTCCAGTCGCCCAGCTCGTACGCTACGTTGATTCCCGACCTTGCATGAGCGGTGACATGATTCGAAGCCTGGCCTCGTTCACGTGCTCGCAAAGAGAACGACCCCCGTCGATCAGCGAGCGATCCAGAAGATGAGGTGTCCACCATGGTGGCGTTTCTCCGCTCAGCCGTGTCCCGAGCTGGGCAATTGCAACCGTCGCTCGGTCCAGCCGCGACCATCGAAGCGAACGAAGCACCGCAGCAGCAACGGGATCGTCCGCGAAGGAAGGGTGACTGAGGACGTACCCGGCGGCGCGATGAAGACCCAGCGCTCCCAGATGGGCGCCCAGCCCGCCCGCATCATCAGGCCGAAACAGACCTTGCCTCAGCAGCCAATGAAGGTCGTCGAGGCTCGTATCTTCGCGAAAAGTGCCACGGCCCTTGACGAAGTGTCCGATCAGATGCGCAAACAGATCTTCATCGCTCATCCGTAGGACGGGACGTGCGAAAAGCGAGGCGTCGCGCTCTGCCCTCGACAGGACGCCTTCTGCAGACATGCGAAACAGACCATGCGGGAACAGATCTTGGTGCAGGTCGATGCTCAGGGGCCACGCGTCACTGGCGAACGTGGTTCCTGCGCTCGAAGGAACGGTGGCTTCGAAGCCCAGCAACCCAAGGACTTCAGACACCGTCCCGAAGTCCGAGGACCGGACCAGCAAATCGATGTCGACGAGGTCGCGCTGACCCTGAAGAGAAGGCCATCTGCTGAGCACGAGAAGGCCCTTGAGAGGCATCAGCAGCACATGGCGCTCCGCGCATGCCTCGATCACTCGATTGCCGAGTCTGATCGCAAGCTCGCCGACGATTGTGATGCGCGCACGGTCCGCGGCAAGGTGGTCCACGCCGAGAACTATCGATCGACGACAATGAGCGGGTCAAGGCGGCCCCGCGGAGCCGGACTGAAAGACAAGAGTCTACCGGCGAGTGTCGTCGGTGGTATACAGGGTCCATGGCTACGCATCAAAGGCTGGGGGACCTCGCAGAGGCGCTACGAGCCCAGGGTGCCGACGAGCTTCGCGTCCATGCGGTGCGGCGCGCGCGGGAGTTCAAACGCTCTTGGGTCATGATGGCCGAGGCTCTGGTGGAGGTGAGAAATCGGGAGGCTTATCTATCCTGGGGCTACGAGGATTTCTATTCCTATTGCTCGCTCGAGCTTCAGATCAAACGGGCTACCGCCGACAAGCTGACCGGTTCCTATGTGGCTCTGAAACGTCATGCTCCGTCCGTCCTGAAACGGGATGGTATCAACGAACGGATTCCAACCTGCGATGCGGTCGAGTACTTCGCCAAAGCCTTGCGCGATGAGTCCGACGAGGCGGAGCCGCCGGCGGTCGATCCTGCCGTCGTGGACGAGTTGCGACATGCGGTCTTCGAAGAAGGCGCGCCGGTCACCGAGCTCCGAAAGCGATTCAACCCCGTGTTTCATCCGAAGCCCGAGGGAGTCGAGCAGATGGAAACCATCCGTCGCGCGACGGCGGCCGCACGCCGCTTGGAGCGCATGGTCGAAGAAATCGACGGCCTTCGCCGCCCCACCGTCCGGGCCGCGCTCGACAGCCTCGAAGCGCTGCGCGAAGAGCTGACCGATCTGCTCGAACGCACCAAGGCTGCGTACGCGAAGAGCGCATGACCGACGGGCCCCGCAGGGGGTGACGAGCCGGGTTGCAGTTGACTGAAACACGTTCTATTTCCAGTCACCGCTGCCATGACCGACAAAACGCACCTCCCTGCCGTCGAGGGCCTATTCACCATGGACGGGGCCGAGCCTCGCCTGCTTGGAACGCAGTGCCGCAATTGCGGTACGTATTTTTTTCCCGCCGAAACGACCTTCTGTCGCAACCCCGACTGCGACGAAGGCGAGCTCGAGGAAGTGAAACTGAGCCGCACCGGCAAGATCTGGTCCTACACGGGCGCCAGCTACAAGCCGCCCCCACCCTTCGTCGCCAAGGAGCCCTTCGAGCCCTTTGCCATTGCGGCCGTGGAGCTGGAACGGGAAGGGATCACCATCCTCGGTCAGGTGGCCGACGGGATCGGGACGGAAGCGCTGCGCACCGGGATGGACATGGAAGTCGTGCTTCGCCCTCTGTACGAAGACGAGGACCACGTCTTCTTCACCTGGAGCTGGAAGCCGACGGGGAAGGCAGGCAACCGATGAGCAAGGACGTTGCGATTCTCGGCGTCGGCATGCACCCATGGGGTAAATGGGGCCAAAGCTTCGTGGGCTATGGAGTCGCGGCGGTTCGGGCCGCGCTCGAGGATGCGGGCCTGAAGTGGCAAGAGGTTCAACTGGTGGCCGGGGGGGACACGATTCGCAATGGCTACCCCGGCTTCGTCGCAGGGGCTACGTTTGCCCAGGCACTCGGTTGGTCGGGAGCCAAGGTCTCGAGCTCCTATGGTGCCTGCGCCACCGGCGCCCAAGCGATCGGTGTCGCACGCGCGCACATCCTAGCGGGTCTGTGTGACGTAGCCTTGGTGGTCGGCGCCGATGCGGCGCCCAAAGGGTTTTTTGCTCCGACCGGCGGCCGGCGCCCAGAAGATCCCGATTGGCTCCGCTTTCACCTGCAAGGCATCACCAATCCAACGTACTTCGGGTTGTATGCAAGACGCCGAATGAGCGAATACGGCGCAACGCAAGAGGACTTTGCAGCCGTGAAGGTCAAAAACGCCCGGCACGGCTTGCACAACCCCAACGCCCGATACCGCAAAGAAATCACGATCGAAGAAGTGCTGGGCTCTGCCCTCGTGGCCGATCCACTCCATCTTCTCGACATCTGCGCCACCAGTGACGGGGCCGCTGCGCTCGTGCTTTCGAGCATGGAGTTCGCACGCAAGCACACGACCGATCCCGTCAGGATCGCCGCAGTCTCGACCGTCACGCCCGTATATCCGAATACGATCATCGAGATGCCCAATCTCGCGACGGATTCGAAGGCCGGAGCCACCCTCCCCGAGCGCGGTTTCAAGGAGTCGATCGCGCACGCGGCCTACGAGGAAGCAGGGCTGGGTCCCGAGGACATGCATCTGGCCGAGGTTTACGATCTCTCCACCGCCCTCGAGCTCGATTGGTACGAGCAGATCGGTCTATGTCCGCCAGGGGATGCGGAAAAGCTGCTTCGCGATGGGCAGACCACACTGGGAGGCCGGATCCCGGTGAACCCAAGCGGCGGCCTGGCGTCTTTCGGAGAGGCCGTGCCGGCCCAGGCGATCGCGCAGGTGTGCGAGCTCACCTGGCAACTGCGCAAACAAGCGGGCGCGCGACAGATCGAGGGCGCAAAAGCCGGTGTGACGGTCAATCAGGGGCTATTCGGACACGGGTCCTCCGTGATTTGCACGGTCTGAGGTACGACACCGGAGGTAGGCTCTAGCAAAGGGATCGGCCGGAAGCCCCGAGGACCTTTGGTACTGCGACAATTTGCCGCGTGGGA
>JASFKY010000005.1:0-39040 GCA_050118395.1 Myxococcales bacterium
CCTGGAGGACGTGTTCGCCACGCTCACCACTTCCCATGACCCGGAGCAACGTTCATGAAGAGCGCGTGGATCATCATGAAGCGGGAGCTCGGTTCATTTTTCGTGTCACCCCTCGCTTATGTCGTGTTGACCAGCTGGCTCGTCTGGAATGGGCTGGTGTTTTGGGTCCTGACCGAATTCTATGCGCGCAACGCCGTCTCCTCGGGTGCCGCAACTCCTCTGTCGGCCTTTTTCGGCGGTAGCGCGCTCTTCTTCATTCCGCTTCTCGTCTTCGTCCCCGTGCTCACCATGCGGTTGGTCGCGGCCGAAAAACAGTCCGGCACGATCGAAGTCTTGATGACGGCACCGGTGTCCGAGACCTCCGTCGTCCTCGGCAAGTACTTGGCGGCACTCGTCATGTGGTGTGCCTTGTGGGCGCCGACGACCATTTACGCTTGGATCATGAGCCGGCACGGAACCGTCGATTGGGGGGCAACTGCAGCCAGCTATGTCGGCATCTCGTTGCTGGGAGCCTATTTCATGGCCGTGGGTCTTTTGATGAGTGTGCTCGCGCCCAATCAGATCATCGCAGCCGTGCTTTCCTTCGTGGCGCTCGGCGTTCTATTCACCTTCGGCATCGGCGAGTTCGTGTTCGATGGGACCCTGCGCGAGGTCTGCGGTTATCTCAGTATGTGGGGCCACATGCAGAGCTTCTCGAGGGGTGTCGTGGATACCCGTTATTTCGTCTTTGACATCTCGGTGACGATCTGGGCAGTCGGGTTGAGCATCGGAGCGCTGAAGGCCCGGAGGTACGTATGACGCCACGGCGACGGACCCGCTCGAGCTTCGTTTTCAGCGCCTTGCTCGGCGTGTTCATCGTGATCCTGGTCAACTACATTTCGGCTCGTCATTACGCTCGGTGGGACTGGACGAACGAGGGCCTATTCACGCTTTCCGATCGCAGTCAGCAAGTTCTGCACGAGCTGGACCAAGACGTTCGAGTCTACGTGTTCCTCGGTCGCGACGAGCAGGATTTTGCCGACATCGAGACGCTGCTCGAGCAGTACAAAGCCGCCACGGACAGAATCTCGGTCGAGTGGGTCGACCCGGACCGCGACCGCGCGCGGTATCAAGCGCTGGCGGACAAGTTCGGTATCGATAGCTGGCTCGCCGGTGAGATGACGCTCTCCCAAGTTCCGGTCGTCGTGACGAGCGGCGACCGCAAATGGAAGGTCGAGCGGCATCAACTGATCGTAGAGGACTTCGACAGCTTCGATGACGCCGACGGCCCCAAGCTGGACCTGCAATCGGAACGCGCCCTGACGGGAGCGATCTTGGAGGTGACCACCGGGAATCCAACCAAGATTTGCCTCGCTTCGGGGCACGGGGAATGGGAGCTCGGCACCTCGGGCGAGCGAAGCTTCGATCCGGTGGCTCGGGAGCTGGACTGGGAGAAGATCCTAGTCGAGCCGTTCCAGATCGCTCGCGACGACGTGCCCGAGTCGTGTGATGCCCTGTTCGTGGTGAGCCCCCAACGCCCGTTCTCCGAGGACGAAGTGAAAATCGTCGACCGCTACCTCGATTCGGGTGGCAACGTCCTTCTCGCTCTCGATCCCGTAGTCAAGAAGGAAGCCTTCACCCCAAGCGGTTTCGAAGATTCTCTCGAAGCGCGAGGCATTCTGGTGGGGCGGGATCTGGTGATCGAAAATGACCCCGCGCGGCAGTTGCCCGGCAACCCCGGCGACCTCTTTCTTGTGACGAGCTTCGGCTCGCACCGAGTCGTGGAAACCATTGCCCGGCGAGGAGGAGGTGTGCTCGTGGCGGTCGCTCGCTCGGTCGAGATGGCGGACGGAAGCGATACCGAGATGCTATTCGAAACGAGCCCCGAGGCCGTGTCCGAGTCCGATCTCCGTCGTGTCCTCGAAACCGGGGCCAAGGCGGCCCAAGGCCCTCGCAGCACGATTCCTCTAGCCGTTGCCTGGGAGTACGTTGCCCCGCTCGGAGACGATTTGAAGCCGGTCCAGACCGAGGGACCCAGCCCTGGCCGCCTGCTGGTGATGGGGGACAGCGACTGGATGAGCGGGGAGCTGCTCGACAACCCGCAGCTATCGAACATCGACCTGTTGTCCTCGACCGCCGGGTGGCTGACTCAGCGGGAAGCATTGATCAACATCGCTCCGCGAAAGACCAACGCGCAGGCGGTCATCATGAGCGATGCGGACCTACAGAATCTGCTGTTCCGGGTCGTCGTGCTGCTTCCGCTGGCCGCGTTCATCGGCGGCTTCGGGGTCTGGTGGTCGAGGCGATCATGAGCATGCGAACGCCCCTAGTGCTTCTGATCATCGCCGTCGGGTTGCTGGCCTACGTGCTCGTATTCGAGCGGGGCCGCCCGAGCGCCAAGGAAATCGAGTCGAGGTCGGGGCTGCTCGTCGAATCGCTGGTTCGCGACCGGCTCACGGGCATTCGAATCGCCTTCGACGATCAACGGGTCGTATTGCGGCGGCAGGGTGAGGGCTTCGATGAAACGTGGACGCTGGAGCAGCCCGAGAAAGCCGCAGCCGACCCGGAAGCCGTCGAGGACTACCTTCGCGCGTGGGAATTTGCCATTCCAATTCGAATCCGGGAGGAGCCCACCGAGGCCGATCTGCAATCCTTCGGCCTGGAACGGCCGGCGGCCGAGGTGACCTTCGAGATGGGGCGCGGCAACGTCCGCGTCGGGCTCGGATCCGGGACCCCGGTGCAGGGCGCGGGCTCCGGCTACGTGCGCATCGGTGACGACGAGGCGGTCGCGGTGGTGGGCGACGACGTGGTCGCTCTGTTCAAGCGCACCGCGGAATCATTCGAGATCAAGGACGACGGTGGTGCCTTCTCGTTGCCTGAGCTCATCGACGCAGACGCGGGCACGGACGCTTCGACGCCCGACCTCTGATCAAAGGCTTTTGGCCTCGTCCAACGTTTCGTGAGACGCGTACTCGAGCAGCCCGTTGCTGGTGTTGAATCCGCCCGCAGAGATCAAAGTGAAGTGGCCCTTGACCCGTATCTTGTGGCCGACTTTCAAGTCTTTGGGCACCACCACGTCACCCGAGATCGTGGTGGTCTTACGCCCGCGGCGAGCACGCTCGAGCTGCTCCTGATTGTCGGCATAGCCGACTACGATCAACTGCTCGGCGCGATCGGTTTGATCGGCGGTATCGGCGACGAAGAGATGCGGTGCAGCAGCCTTGGGGCACTCTTCCTTCTTGCGCTTCGCACAGGGCGGAGGCTCGTAGATCTCCACGATGTAACCCGTCACGGCCAAATCGGTGTCGAGCACCTTGGTCAGCCGGCTCCGCAAGCCATAGACGCTGTACGACTCATCGTCGTAGGTCGTCGGAAACGGCGGTGGCGGCAGTGTTGGAACCTCCGGAAGGTTTGGAACGATTTCAGGTAGCTGCTTTGCTTCTGGCTCCGAAGCCGAAGTGACTTGCTCGCAGCCTGCACTCAACAGCGCTCCGCTCAGCACGAAGCCAATGAGACGAGCTCTCATGTTTCCCCCCTATCCACACAAGGTAACACGCCTGATTCGGGAGCGACAATCTAGCGGTGGGACGTGGCACATCGACGGTCCTCGGGCAGGGGCCGTTCGAGAGCCATTTTCAGCGTGGGCGGAACGCCCTGGCTAGTGCTCAGCAGCTCGAGCGCGCTTTGTGCTTCGGGTGTCCGAAGGACCCTGAGCGCCTCGATGGCGCGGGCCGCGTTGTTGATCTCCTCGGTGCGAGCGCTGCTCGGCGCGGCCCGCAGGACCACGCGCAGCAGAGAATCTACGGCGTCGGAGCGGCAATGTGCGACAACGTAGTCGATGGCGGCGGCCGTCACGCTTGGCCACTCCGAAGAATCCATGAGCCTTCGATGAATCGCCTCCCAGCCGTGCGCATCGGGCATCTCCCGAAGCGCTTCGATCGCGGCCGCGCGAACGACGGACATCGAGTCGTCCACCGCGGCGACGACGACGGGCAGGGCCTCCGCTTGCCCTCGGAGGCTCTGCACTGCCGCGGCGCGCACCATCGGCCACGCATCGCGGCGCGCGAGCTTCGCACGTGGGACCAGCGAGCGTTCGTCTCCGGTCAAGATCAGCGCCGCACGCAATCGAACGCGCGGGTATGGGTCATCGAGAGAGCCCCGTGCTTCGCCGCCGTGCCCCCGCATTGCGAGCGACTCCAACGCCGCTTCGCGCAGCATCCACTCCGGTGCCTCACGAAGCTCGGTGCCGAGCCACCGATCGATGGATGCGCTCGGTCCGGCGCGACCGGCACTTCGCAAGAGACGCCATCGTGTGTCGAAGTCCAATGGCTGCCCAAGCGCTCGCTCGATCAGCTCGGCTACGATCGAACTTTGCCCACCGGCAGCGCTGAGCCCCAAGGCCACGCTCGCCAATGCAGAGGAGGGCGGTTGGGTCTGTAGCCAACCCATCAGCTTTTGCGCCGACCCGTCGGAATGCTCGCGAGCCACCGCCAGCGCTTGCCGAAGCCCGGGACGATCGGGTCCACCTGGGGTTGCCACGGCCGCGAGCAACGCATCGACCGCGAAGCTGGGCTCAGACCGAGCCAGCGCCCGCGCGGCCTGGTCTCCAACGCGCGGGTCGCCAAGCAACCTGACGAGACCATCGCGCCCCCGGGGCTCCGCACGCTCCAATGCGGCGAGCCCCAGCCTCTGGAGCCGATCATCATCGGATCGGGCAGCCTCCACCAATGTATCGAGTGCAGCCGTGTGGGTTGCGGCCAGCCGACGAAGAGGCTCGATGGCTCTCGTTCGAGCCAGCTGCGACAGGGATGGCCAAGCGTCCCGCAGTGCTTCGGCGGCAGGTCGACCTCCCGCCTCGAGAGCGTAGGCGGCGGCCAACGCTTGGTCGTGATCCGCCTCGAGCGCCTGAATCGCCTCTTGGATCGCGGTGTGATTGGAGGTGGCCCACGCGGGGTTGGCCATCACGCCAACCCCGAAGAGCAAAGCCACGGCAAGCTCGCGCGCTCTCGTCAAAGCCCCCCACCTTGTGTAGCACGCCGCGTGCAGATCAGAGCAACCGCGTCCAGGTGGCTAATTTGCTAGCCACCTTGACCCTCCTGGTGGCCAATGCATTAGCCACCCGCCCGAGGCTGCCTTGGCGAGCAGGCGACGGACGGACCTTCGTCTGGGCCGTCAATTGCAATGGGAAACGCCGTTTGGCGTACGCCGATGCCGGCGAGGAGCGAAATTTACAGTGGAAACTGAAGAGAGCTGGCCTTCCTGGAATTTTGTCGCAGAAACAGCGACCACACCCCTTCTCAACCAAGCGTAACGACCCATATACTCGCCGTTGCTCCCAGACAAAGTCATCCAGCCGACTTACGTTTCATCCATCGGTGCTTCCGGCACGCCGCATGCATTGATTCTGAGTTGGACGGATGGTTCGACGGTTCATGGAAGGATCGGGGAGCCATCGGTGTTCAGCCAGTGAGCGGGGTGCCACATTCGAAGGGCGCCACCGGAAGGCGAGAGGGAAAATGGCACGACAGGCAGCGACGAGACAGGCCACGAAGAAGAGCCAGGTGAGGGCCAAAGTGCCCAAGCAAGCCGAAACCGAGGTCGCGACCGAGGTTCAGGAGGTGGCCAAGGCCGGTGCGGCGGCGGCGTCGACCTATGAGCCGAGCAAGGAGCAGCTCGAAAAGGCTCGTGCCGACAGCGAAAAAGCACTCAAAGAGTTCGAGCGTCAGGGAGCCGGTGATTCGACCCTCACCCGCTACTTCCGCGAAATGATCGGCCATCGGGTGCTCACCCCACAAGAGGAAATCGAGGCTGCCAAAGAAGTGGAGCGCCTGGAAATCGCCTATTGGGAGGCGCTGCTCAGCTATCCGTCCTGCTTCGAGACGGTGGCTGCCGTGATCGAGGCGCGGGTGCAAGACCAGACCCTGCCCGAGGTCGCCTCCCTGCGTAGGCTCGGGAAGAGCGCCAAATCCGACAAGCTCGGCAAGCGGCAAGAAACCCGCTGGAACGACCTGTGTTTGCAGCTCTCGACCAAGATGCGGGAGCTCGACAGCGATCGGCTCTTCGTCCAGGAAGCCGACCGTGCGGTCCATCGCTTGGCCGGTGACTTTGCCGATGAGCGGGACATCGTGGGCGATCACGTCCGAATGACGCCCACCTTCCGACGCTACCTGCAAAAAGTGCGTCGGGCGCAAAAAGCGCAGCAGCGGGCCAAAAACCGCTTCGTGGCCGCCAACCTACGTCTCGTGGTGTCCATTGCTCGCCGGTACAACCGGGGTCGTCTGCCCCTGATCGACCTCATCCAAGAGGGCAACATCGGCCTGATGAAGGCCGTAGAGCGCTTCGACCACAACCGCGGCTATCGCTTCAGCACCTACGCATCGTGGTGGATTCGGCATGCCATCAGCCGTGCTCTGGCGGACAAAGGCCGTGCGGTCCGCATTCCGGTGCACATGCTGGACACCTACAACCGGGTCGCGCGCGCAACCCAGGCCATTGCCACTCGGACCGGCAAGGAGCCGACGCCTGAGGAGCTCGAAAAAGAAACGGGCATCGCAGCGGAGAAGCTCGAGAAGATCAAAGGCTACTGGGCCGAGACTCCGTTCTCGCTCGACCGTCCGGTCAACGACGAGGACGGCCGCAAGTTCATCGATTTCCTCGAAGAGGAAAACGTCCCAACGCCGTACGAGCAGCTCGTGTCCCGCAAGTGGAGCGATGAGGTTCGGCGGCTCCTCGACACCCTGACGCCGATGGAGGCGCGCATTTTGCGCTGGCGCTTCGGCCTGGACGACGAGGACGAGCTCACTCTCAAAGAAATCGGCGACAAGTACAATCTGTCGCGCGAACGAATCCGCCAGCTCCAAGAGCAGGCTCTCGGAAAGATTCGGCGCCAGATCAAAGAGTAGGGATCACGGGCCCGAGGCCCGAGGGTCCTGCATGGCGCACTGCTGTTCAGGTCGAAAGCCCAGAAATTCCAGGTCTCGATCGGAGTCGCTCAGTCGTGCGCCAGTTGCGTGAGGATGAAGGCATAGTCGAATGCCGTTTCCTTCAGGTAATCGTATCGCCCGGAGGCTCCTCCATGGCCGGCATTCATGTTGATCCGGAAGACCAGAGGGTTGTCGCCCAACTTGTGAGCCCGTAGCTTGGCCACGTATTTCGCCGGCTCCCAATACATGACCTGGCTGTCGTAGAGCGAAGTCCGAACCAGCATGGCGGGGTACGTGCGGGGTGCGACGTTGGTGTAGGGGCAGTACCCCTTGATTCGAAAGTAGTCTTCCCGGCGATTGGGATTGCCCCACTCTTCGTACTCCGCAACCGTGAGCGGCAGGCTATCGTCGAGCATCGTGTTCAACACGTCGACGAACGGAACGAGCGCGACCACGGCCTCGAACAACTCCGGCCGAAGATTCGTCACGGCCCCCATCAAGAGACCGCCGGCGCTTCCGCCCATGATTGCGAGCTGCGCGCTCGACGTATAGTCCTGGGCGACGAGGTGCTCCGCAACCGCGATGAAGTCGCTGAAGGTGTTCGTCTTGTGGGCCATTCGTCCGTCGTCGTGCCAGGCCTTGCCCAACTCGCCGCCCCCGCGCACGTGCGCGATCGCGTAGACCATTCCGCGATCGAGCAGGCTCACCCGCGCATGCGAGAAGGTGGTCGGATACGAGTAACCATAAGAGCCATACCCGACCAGAAGCATCGGCGCAGGGCCGTCTCTGAGGGCATCGCGGCGAAGCACGACGGAGATCGGGATCCGAACGCCATCGGGTGCCGTTGCCCACAGACGCTCGGACCGATAGTCGGACGAACGATAGCCCCCCAGAACCTCGATCTGCTTGACGAGCGTTCGGGTGTGCGATCGCACGTCATAGTCGAACACCGAATCGGGTGTCGTCAGTGACTCGTATTGGAAACGGTAGGTGCCGCTTTCGAATTCTTCGTTGTCGCCTGGGTAGAGCGAGTACACCGGCTCGTCGATTGGAATTCGGTGGGACGCCGAATCATCGAATCGTCCAACGCGGATCTGCGGAAGGCCCGCCTCGCGTTCGTGCAAGACGTAGAAATCTCGAAAGACGTCGAGGCGTTCGATCATGACCGAATCGCGGACAGGGACGACCTCCTTCCACGCGCCCGGCTCCGGGTCGTCGATTGGCGCCCGAACCACTCGAAAGTTTCGGCCCCGGTCATTGGTGCGGATCCAAAGCTCGTTGCCTCTGTGCTCGACGTCGTACTGGTGGTCCTGCCGCCGTGGGGCGACCACGCGCCACACGCCGAGCGGGCGGTCGGCATCGAGGAACGCCACCTCGCTGGTGGTGTGACTGAACGCGCCCCGAAAGACGTATCGACCGCTCCGGGATAGCCAGACGGCCACGTCGAAACGTTCATCGTCTTCTTGGTAAAGGAGGTCGTCGCGACCGGTGGAGCCCAAGCGGTGCCGTAGCACGCGATGAGAGCGCTTGGCGTCGTCGTCGACCGTATAGAAAAAAGTCCGGCTGTCCGCGGCCCAAGCAAGCGACTTGACCCTTTGCATCGTCTCGGGAACGAGACGACCCGAATCCAAGTCCTTGATTCGGAGTGTGTACTCGCGAAAGCCGGTTTCATCGAGAGCAAAGGCAAGATAGCGGCCGTCGGGGGAAACCTCGTAAAGACCCAGGCCCAAAAAGGGCTTTCCTTCGGCCACAGCATTCATGTCGAGCAGGACCTGTTCGGTCGCATTTTGCCCGGGTCGGCGGCGACAGTAGATGGGGTACTGCAATCCGCGCTCGGTCCGGTGGTAATACTCGTATGCGCCTTTCCGGTAGGGGGCGCTTCGATCGGTCTCTTGAATACGGGCGACGATTTCCTCGTAGAGCGCGTTTTGCAGCCCCACCGTCGGCGCCATCATCGCATCGGCGTAGCGGTTTTCGGCTTCCAAGTAGTCGGTGACCTCGGGGGACTCACGGTCTCGAAGCCAAAAGTAGTCATCGACCCGCGTGTCGCCATGGAGCGTCACGGCATGGGGATGCACTGGGGCAACGGGCGGCTGGGGGGCCGTGCTTCGGGCCTGCACGGCCGTTGTCGGCTCGCCTACGCACGCCGAAAGCAACAGCAGCACCAAGCCAAACGAACGCATTCAGCGGCCAGCGTGGACCACGGCTCCCCCGAGCGCCAGCACGCCGCCCAAGCCCATCGCTGGCACTGACTTTGACGCTGACGCTGTCGCTGACCCTGCGGCCGTCACGGGCTCTCGGCCGTGACGTATGCTGCCAGCGCTTTCACGATGTCGTCAGCGAGGTCCCGGGCCCGTCCATGTTTGCCCGCGACCCCATTGGCCAAGAAGCTGAACGCAATCGAGCGCTCCGGATCTCCGAGCACGTAGCCGGATAGGGCGATGACGTCTCGGAGCGTTCCTGTCTTGGCGCGCACCATTCGAGGATGGGGCAGGTCCTTCAGCCGCAACTGCAAGGTGCCATCCGATCCAGCCACCGCCAGAATCGATACATACTCGGCCGAAATGGCTGGGTCGGCATAGGCCGCCGCGAGGGTTTGCGTGATGTGACGCGGTGCCACCTGGTTGCCGTCGAAAAGGCCCGATCCATTGATCATCACCAGACCGTTCGTATCGATGCCTCGACTCCGGAGCTCCTCGACAACCACTTCAACGCCGCGCGCGGAGGTCCCTGGCCGTTCAGCCTGTGCGCCCATGATCTTGAGGATCATCTCGGCGGTGAAGTTGTCGCTCCACTTGCCCACCGCGTAGAGCAAGGTGCTGAGCGGCGCGGAGGGCATTTGCCCGAGTAGTGGCTGCGCTTCGTCGGCGCGTCCATAGGTGAGGGAGAGCTTTCCGCCGATCTCCGCTTCCCGCAATGCCTGCTTCAACAGACCCGCAGCATATGCCTTGGGATCAGGAACGCGGCGCCGATAATACAAGGTACCCACCTGCATCGGAATGGCGCCCTCCACGACCACGGACAAATGACTGGGCGTGACCTCGTCTTCGATTCGAGGAGTCGGAGGGCCTGAGGCCTTGGTGGTGGCTCGGTTGTCGATCTGCACGTAGTTCTCGGACAGGACGCGCACGCGAGCAGGAGCGTCCACACGCGGTCCCGGCCCAATGTGCACGACGTAGCTATTTCGGTTCACCGCAAATGCCGAAATCGCGGCCCGGAACGCCGCCGCTTCGTGCGGCTGCTGCTCGAATGCAGGGGGCAAAATCCGGTGGTCGAAATACGTATCGTCGATCAATACGTGTTCCACCCGATCGACACCTCGAAGCCGAAGGCTCTGGGCCAAAACCACCAACCCTGCATACCCGAGGCTGGGATCCCCTGACGGCCGGACCACCAACTCGGCGACGCTGCCATCGGGCTCGATCTTTCCTTCCACACGCGTGGTGGCGGCAAAAGAGGGTCCCAGACGCCAAAGAGCCGCCGCCGCGGTCAACAGCTTCTGATTCGAAGCAGGATTACGAGGCTGATCGGCCCGCATGCGGTAGAGTTCCTCCCCATCGTGCAAACGAACGACGTGAATCCCAATCTCATCGCCGAGAGCGGCTTGTTTCACCAGGCCCGCGATGGTGCGAGCCAAGGGCTCCGGTCCCTTGGCATGCACCGGGGGATTGACCACCAGCAGCCCGAAGAACAGCAGACAAAGAAGCGCTCGGTGCCCCATCTCGCAAAGCGTATCAGCGTGCTTGCTTGCCTCCTAGTGATCGGCACGGCCTGCCACCGGGCCCCGAGTCACCACGAAGACGCCCTGGTCGTGATGCTTCCGCGCGACGCCGAGCAGCTGGACCCTCGATTCGTTTCTGATCCGTACGGGCTTCGAGTATCCCGATTGCTGTTCGCCTCTCTGGTCACCATCGATTCGGAAACACTCGAGGTGCGTCCAGACCTGGCCGAGTCTGTGGCGGTGCTCAGCCCCACCGAGATCGAGGTGACGCTCCGCGAAGGGCTTCGCTTCAGCGACGGGAGCCCGCTGACGACCGATGACGTCATCGCAACCTTCGATGGCGTGGTCGACCCGGCCCTGGGCAGCCGTTATGCCCAGAACTACCGGCGAATCGCGGAAATGCGCGTGACCGGTCCCCGCACGATTCGCTTCGTGTTGCGGGAGCCGCATGCCGCATTCCTCACCGACCTCGAGCTTCCCATCGTCCGAAGCGAGGATGCACATCGCCGGATCGCCACGCCCGAAGAGCCGTTTCCCATCGGTGCCGGGCCTTACCGTTTGGTCGAGCGGGAGCCCGGGTTGCTCGAGCTTCGCGCCAATCCGCATTGGTATCACGGGGCGCCTCGGCACCCGCGCCTGCGACTGGTCGTCATCCGCGATGACAACACTCGCGCGTTACGCATGCTGGCTGGGCAAGGGGACCTCGCGATCGGATCAATTCCCCCTTTGTTGCTGCCGATGTTCGAGGACGACCCACGATTCGAAACCAGCGAGGCGCGCGGAATATCGACGATGTATATCGGTTTTCAGACCGAGTCGCCCAAGCTACGTGACGTGCGAGTTCGGCGTGCCATCGGCCACGCAATCGATCGAGACTTGCTGGTCGAAGCGAAATACGACGGTTTGGCCCAGCCGACCGAAAGTTGGATACCGAAAGGTCATTGGGCCTATGACGACTCGCTTCGACCCATGAAGTTCGACCCGGAGGTCGCCCGGCAACTGCTCGACGCCGCGGGCTTTGCCGATCCCGAAGGCCCTGAGCCACGGATGAGCCTGGTGCTGCGGACCACGTCGGACAGGTTCCGCCAGTCGGTTGCCCGCGCCATCGCCGCCATGCTGAGGGAAGTGGGCATCGACGTCGACGTGCGGCCCTCGGAAGCGGCAACCTTGATCGCCGATCTGAACCACGGGCGGTTCGAGATCACGCTGCTTCAGGTCCCCGAGGTGATCGAGCCACACGTGCTCAGCTGGTTCTTCGACTCTTCGAGGATACCAGGACCGCAGCACGAGGGCGCCAATCGGTGGCGCTACGAAAACCCCGAGCTCGATGCGCTCTTCGAGCTCGGACGAACGGAAATGGAGATCCCACAACGACGTGCTACCTACGCGCGCGTCCAGGAAATCCTCGCTCGCGATCTGCCCGTGCTACCGCTCTGGCAACCCGATACCGTGGCCGTAATGCGACGCAACCTGGATGTCGCCGTGCCCAGAGACGGGCGCTTTGGAACGCTGGCGTTCTAAACGCCCAGTGGTAGCGTAAAGGGTGATCCTGAGGGACCCCGTCCACGGTTTGGTGGCGTTCGAAGGCATGGCGGAGCGGGTGGTGCGGTCCCTCTTGGACACCAGGGAGGTGCAGCGCTTGCGTCGTGTGCGCCAGCTCGGGCTTGCGTCGCTGGTGTTCCCTGGCGCCGAGCATACCCGCTTTTCCCATGCCATCGGGGCAGCGCACGTCATGCAAGCGCTGCAAGACCGAATCGACGCTTGCGCGGGAGACCTGCCCCCCGAGTACCGCCTCGACGACGAAGCCCGAGCGGAAGGGCTTGCCGCAGCATTGCTGCACGACCTCGGACATGGGCCATTTTCGCATCTGTTCGAAGAGGTGCTGCCCCATGCGAAGCACCACGAGCAATGGACGCAGGAAATCCTCCTGGACCCCGCCACGGACGTGCACCAGACGATGGAATCGATCTCGGCGGGCATGTCCGAACGAGTGGCGGCCTTGCTGAGTGGAAATTACCGACTGAGCTACTTGAGTGAGAGCGTGAGCGGAACACTCGACGTCGACCGCGCCGACTATCTTCTACGCGACAGCCACATGACGGGGGTTCGCTACGGTCTCTACGACCTCGACTGGCTTCTTCGGGCATTGACCTTTGCTTCGGTCAACGGCCGATGGGTGTTGGCAATACAAGGACGCAAAGGGTTGCCACCAGCCGAGAGTTTCTTTTTGGGGCGGCACTTCATGTACCAGCAGGTCTATCATCACAAGGCAACGCGCGCGGCGGAGGCGCTCGTCCGTGCAATCTTCATGCGCGTAAGCGAGTTGATCTTCGAAGGCACGCCGCCCAAGCCCCTGCTTCCGGCATTTCGTGCGGCGGCCCTCGGGGAGTCCCTGTCTTTGGGCGAGTATCTGCGGATGGATGACGCCGAATTGCTCACGTGCCTCAGCGCATGGGAGCACGGAGCCGATTCGACGCTCGCCGAGCTGAGCAAGCGACTGCGCAGCCGGGCGCTTCCCAAGACGGTGCCGCTTCCCGACCACCGTCCCCACCAGTGGAACGAGGCGCTCGAGCGCATCCAGGAGCTCGCCGCAGCGCGCGGGCTTCGACCCGACCTGACCGTCTGGCTCGATGTAGCAGAGGACGTGCCCTATGCCGAGCCCACCGACGGGCGCGCTGACGGTCTGTGGGTGGTGCTACGCCATCAACCTCTGCAGCGACTGGGCGATGCGTCGTTTCTGCTCGGACAACTTCGAAACAAGCGCATCGAGCGACCGCGTTTGATCTTTCCCTCCGAGCTCCGCGTCGAGGTCCTTGCGACCCTTCACGGCATCCTGGACTGACGCAGGTGAGCATCCCGCACCAAATTGCGGTAAGGTCCTGCTAGACGGAGCCGGTTGGGGGATGGCCAGGATTCTCATCGTCGATGATCACGATGGCGCGCGAAGCATGCTTTCGGAGATGCTCCGCGCCGAGGGCTATGAAGTCGACCAAGCCGCGGACGGAGAACGCGCCTGCACCATGGCTTCGGGCAAGGGGTACGACCTGGTGATCACGGATTTGCGGATGGGCGACGTGGGCGGCCTCGAAGTGTTGCGCCGCACCAGAGAGAGCTCTCCTCACACCGAAGTGATCGTGATGACTGCCTTCGGAACGATCGAAGACGCGGTCGAAGCCATGCGGTTTGGTGCGCACGATTTCGTGCAGAAACCGTTCGTGCAAGAAGAATTGTTGGTCAAAGTCGCTCGTGCATCACGCTCGAGTCAGCGCGATGATGGAGAGCATTCGAGCGCTGCCGACTTCCGTGAGCGATACAACTTCGGAAACATCATCGGTCAGTCTGCCGAGATCCGGGACATCCTGGGACGCATCGTGCGGATCGCACCCACCGACGCCACCGTCCTCATCACGGGCGAGAGCGGGACCGGCAAGGAGCTCGTCGCACGGGCCATCCACGCAAACTCGCTTCGTGCGGAACGACCCTTCGTTTCCATCAACTGTGCAGCGCTAACCGAGACGCTCCTCGAAAGCGAGCTCTTCGGGCACGTGCGCGGAGCGTTCACGGGCGCCGTGCAAACCCGAAAAGGCCTCTTCGAGGAAGCCAACGGTGGAACCTTCTTCTTCGATGAGATCGCCGAAACACCTCCCTCGCTTCAAGCCAAGCTTCTCCGCGCGATTCAAGAGGGGGAAATCCGACGACTCGGCGACAACAAGGCGATCAATGTGGATGCGCGAATCATCGCAGCCACCAATCAAGATCTGCGCCGGCTCATCGAGGAGAAACGCTTCCGTGAGGATCTCTACTACCGGCTGAACGTGGCCCGATTCGAGCTTCCACCGCTCCGAGAGCGCAAAGAGGACATCCCACCCATCGTGCGGAGCTTCCTCGACAAGTACGGCCGCAAGATGGGTCGCAACGCCAGGCTCGGCCCAGGCGTGATGGACCGCCTGATGGCCTACGATTTCCCCGGCAACATTCGCGAGTTGGAGAACTTGATCGAGCAAGGCGTGGCCTTGGCCCAAGACGGGCAGGTCCAACTCTCCGACATCATGCCGAATGCCAATGGGAACAGCGGCCCGTCCCCTCTGGGCCGCCAGTCGCTCGCCGATATCGTTCGGGAAGTCGAGCGCAATGCCATCATCCGGGCCCTTCGACAGGTCAATGGCAGCAAGGAACAGGCGGCCGAGTTGCTCGGTCTGAGCCCTACCACCCTGTGGCGCAAAATGAAGCGATTGCAGCTAGAGTGGCCCTAGGCTCTACTGCGTTTCGCGCTCACGCGCGCGCTCGACACGTCGATCGTGCTCGTATGCGTGCCCCACGATGCCCTCGAGCCGCTTGGAGACGACTTCAGGCACCTCGGATGCTCCCGCGTCGATCGCGGGGGGCTTCGTCGCGTCGTGCACCTGATTGCCAATCTGCTTCGCGATGCGTTCAGTAGCTGCGCTTACCTCCCGCCCGAGCTCTTGGGCCTCGTCGGTGTGGATGACGCGCACCAAGTGCTCGAATGGCGAGCGCTCTCCCAAGCGGACGAAAAACAACACGTAGGCCAAAAAGGCCAACACGGCGCCCGTCCAAATCAACCTGATGGATCGACGGATCATGTCTCCTCCCTTCGAATCCCGTAACTCCGCATCTTCTTGTGAAGGTTGGTACGCTCGACCCCGAGGATGGTAGCCGCGCGGGAGATGTTCCAGCCCACCTCTTCGAGTGTCTGGACGATGTACTCCTTCTCGGCGCGGTTCCGGTACTCCCGCAACGTCAAGCGCTCACCGCTCTGGCCGATCGTCGGCGGGACACTCGAAGGTGGCACCGAGCCGCGCCGGCCTTCACTGAGCACCCCCTCATCGGGTAGATCCTCCATCGTAATTCGATCCCCACTCAGGATGGCCATGCGCTCCACCACGTTTCGGAGCTCGCGCACGTTTCCAGGCCAAGGTCGCTCCGCCAAGGCGTCGAGGACTTCGTCGTCGATTGGTTTGTCCCGAAGACCATTCGCGGCGCAGAACTCGCGCAGAAAGCCTGTCGCCAGCAACGGAATGTCCATGCTTCGATCACGCAGGGGCGGGCTCACGATGGGAACGACGTTCAGGCGGAAATACAAATCTTCGCGGAAACGTCCTTCTTTGACCTCGATCTCCAGATCTTTGTTGGTGGCGGCGAGCACACGCACGTCGACGGCGATGGCCTTTTCGCTGCCAACACGCGAAATCTCCCCGCTTTGGAGCGCACGCAACACTTTGGCCTGTGCGCTGGCGCTCATGTCTCCGATTTCATCGAGGAACAGAGTCCCTTCGTTGGCCAGCTCGAACATGCCTTTCTTGCGGCCCTGGGCTCCAGTGAATGCTCCACGCTCGTAGCCGAACAGCTCGCTCTCGATGAGCTCGGCGGGGATGGCCGCACAATTGACTTTGATGAAGGGCTTGTTCGCGCGTGGGCTCAGCCGATGGATGGCACGCGCGACGAGCTCCTTGCCGGTGCCGCTCTCGCCGGAAATCAGAACCCTGCCGCTGGTAGGGGCGACCTTCTCGAGTTGAGCAAAGAGCTCACGCATCACGGGGCTTTCCCCGATCATCTCGTAGCGCTGCTCGACGTCCGCCCGCAGCTGCTCGACCTCGCGTTGGAGCTGCCAGGTTTTGAGCGCGTTGCGGACGGTCACGAGAACTCGGTCGCGATCCAGAGGCTTTTCGAAAAAATCGGTCGCACCGAGCTGAACCGCCTGAACCGCTTCAGCCACGGACGCGTGGCCCGACACCATCAGCACGGGAAGCCTTCGCGTATCGGGTTCGCTGCGAATTTTTTCCAGTGCTTCGATGCCGCTCATCTTGGGAAGCCGGACATCGAGAATCACCAGGTCCACCTCGTGCTCTTTCAGCGTGCCAAGGCACTCTTCGGCCGAGGCGGCCTCCAGCGCATTGAACCCCGAACCCTCGAGGACCATCCGCAAAGTGCGTCGGATGTTCTTTTCGTCATCGACGACGAGGATCGTGGCACCCATGCAATCCGCTTATATCACGATCGATTCAGTGGGCTGGAAAGAGTGGTAGACTCCACCGATCGTGAGCGAGAGAGCCGCCGCCATCGAATGTTTCGAGGCGCTTCTCGAAGAGGCGCAGCCGGCGACGGGTGGCATTCCGATCTCGGAGGTGGTGTCGCAAACCGTCGCGGTCCTGGCGCTGCTCGATGCGTTGCCCGTAGCGAGCCCGGATCGGGCGGAGCGGGCCTCCTTTGCGTTTCGGGAGTGCCTCACGGCGATCACGTCGTGGGGTAGGCGCCTGGCCCTGCTGGATCTCACACCGACATCCGTGCTCCAGATCGTCGATCTGAGCCTAGAGGCCACGGGGCTCGCCGGCTCGCCTGCCGCGGGCCACTTCGAGCGGCGCGCAGCCGCAGCCGCAATCGAAGGTTTCCTGATGGGACGAGAGGAGCGGGTGCTGCAACTCGCCGAGAAGCGGGCCGCGGAGCCTGTGCGGCCGGTGCCGTTGAAGGAAGGCGTGCTCGGCCTTTTCGTATCGGGCGTGCACGATTCCTCCGTGTTGATCGGATGCGTCGAAGCTTTGGGCCGCTCGATGCTCGATACCGGCGCACAGACGGCGATCGTGGATTTCAGTCAACTCGGCGAGCCCAGCCGGAACCGAGCCGCCGCGATGTTTTCGGCGGACGAGGTAGCCCGCATGTTGGGCGGCATCTGCTTCTTCACCGGGCTCGATTGGCGTTGGAAAGAAATCGCGGAGCGATCTCGCATTCCAGTTCAAACACTGCGAATCGTGCCCAGCGTGGCAGATGCGCTGAAAGCGGCGCGAGATCAGCCGCAACGCAAGAGCTCGCGCACCCATGGGAGATGGCAGTCCCTTTGGCGCCGCCTCCGCGGTTGAGCGGTGCCTCTTCAGTGCGTGGCAAGCGTACGCAGGGCGCGCCGCGCGCGCGCCCGTGTCTTCGGGTCGGCCGCCGCACGAGTGAGCCAAGCTCGCGCCCGTTGCTCGTCTCCAGCCGCCTGATAGCATCTCCCGAGCGCGAGCGCGTCTTCCGGATCCACGTCTTGGTCGCCTGCGTCCGGGCGCCGCTCCTCGACACGCGCAATTCGCCGTCGGCACTGCTCCGATAGCGAGGATGTCGCAGGTGCCGGCGCTTGCGCTTCGCGCACAGCGGACGACGCTGCCAGCCCCTCCATCGCGTCGTTGGCCGCACCTGACGTCGGCTCGCTCCGCTCGCTCTTCAGGGCCTCATCGCCAACAGGCGGGCTCTGCATCTCGACCGCCCCCCTCCTTCTTCTGGCCGGCGCACGCCTGTCCGCGAGTTGGGCTGAAGCTTTCTTTTCTTCCACGGACCGCTCGACCAACGGTTGCTCCCGCGCTGCGGAAATTTCCCGTTCGGTGGCGGGCTTGATCTCGGCTTGCACGAGTCGCGCCGGCACCTCGTCCCGACTCTCCATCTTCCGATTCGTCGGAACCGCCCACAGCCCGATGCCGACTGCGAGCAGAGCAACCGCAGCGACTGCCCACGGAGGAGCCTGCAACCACCGCCTGGAGGACGCTCGACCTTGGGGCCTGCGAGCGGCTGCCGCACGGACGATGGCCGCATCGACCGCGGCCGGCGGCTCCTCGATGGGCAACTGCTCGGCGCTCGCGAGCGCGACCTTGATCTCATCGAAGAGCCGGCGGCAGTCGGGACACTGAGCCAGGATCTCGCCCACGCCCTGCGGATCGATCGCCTCGCGTTCGATGAGCTCCAAGACTTGGTCTATGCAGTCGTTACAGTTCATGGTCTTGCAAATCGCCAAGCGCCACCTGCAAACGCTGCAAGGCATAGCGCATGCGGCTCTTGACCGTGTTGGTGGGAGTCCCGACGACCTCGGCGATCTCGTGAAATGCCAAGCCTTGCAGTTGCCGCAACAAGAAGACCTCCCGCTGTTCTTCCGGCAACGCCTGCACAGCTCGGGCTATGCGTTCCCGGGTCGATCCGGCCATGGCGAGCTCCTCGGCCGACGGACCCGGGTTGCCCAAGCGCTCGCCCGGGCCGCGACCAGGCCCCGGGTTGGGCGCATCGAGGGAAGCATGCGTTCGAAAACGCATCTTGCGCTGGTGGTCCACGCAGAGATTTCGGGCGATCGCGTACAGCCAGGTCGAGAACTTGGCATCCCCACGGAAATCGTCGCATCGCTCGATCACCCTCAGCCAGATGTCCTGATACAATTCCTCGGCCCGGCCGTGGTCCTTGACCAGCCTCAAGACGAAATTGAACACCGGCCGGCGGTAGCGGCCCAGCAGGGCTTCGAATGCGCCCGAGTCGCCATCGCGGTACGCGATGAGCAGCGCTTCGTCCGACGGCTGAGTCAACCCGAACCCCCAACTTCCCGCGAGCTACCGTGCGCTGGATCACCACACATTGGATCGACGTCTGAGACCCGGGGACGATCTACCCGATCGACCGCGCACAAGTGAAGGACAATTCAGCGCTTCTGCGCCCTCGAGCCCGAGCAAAATGGGCGAGGGGTCAATTGACCCGCCCTTGGGCGCTGCGGTATAAGCGCGGAAACCATCGGGGGGCAATTTCGCTTCAGATGGTGGTGACTTAGAGGGGAATCACGATGCGCCGGACAGCAGCGCTCCTTGTCGTGGCCGCGTGCATTGGTAGCGGGGCGCTCGCCGCCGCCGCCCTTGCTCAAGAAGCGGCTTCCAGTCAACCCACGAAGGAAGCCCCGGCCGGGCAGCCCGAAGCCGCGCGGCCTGCGCCCCCGACGATCGATGCGGGCACGTACGCGGTCCGTCTTCGTGACCTGGAGCAGCGGATCAACGAGTTGAAAGAGCAGATCTTCCGATCGAAAGCTCGTCTCTCGTTGCTCGCCGAAACGGTCTTGGAGGGCGTGGTCGGCGGCGGCCAGGCGGTCATCGTGCACGAGAACCGCATGTCGGAGTCCTACAAGCTCGTGCGAGTCGTCTACGCGCTGGACGGCGCACCCATCTTCACGAAGGCCGACGAGGAAGGCAGCCTCGACGAGCAAAAGGAATTCGAAATCTACAACGGAAGCATCGTGCCCGGCGAGCATACTTTGACCGTCAACCTCGAGTACCGAGGCCACGGCTACGGGGTCTTCTCCTACTTGAAGGGGTACCGATTCAAAGTTCGGTCCATGTATACCTTCGCCGTGCCCGAGGGCCGCATCGCGACGGTGCACGTCGTGGGCTACGAAAAGGGCGGTCCCGCGACACCACTCGAGGAACGTCCTGCCGTGCGTTACATCGAACGAGTCGAGCGGCAGGCGCGACCCGAAGCAAGCGACGAGGGTGATCGGTAATGGGAGCGGGTGGGGCGACATCCTCGCCGCCCACACGGATATCTGGAGTGGGACGAGCAGCGTGGTTCTGGTGTCTGATGACCGCCTTGGCAGGCGGCTTTTCGGTGCCGCATGCGCTCGCGCAAGACCTGACAGAGGCCAACCGCGAGCTTTCGGACTTGGAGTCCGACACCCAGCGCTTGATGGCGCGGCGCATTCCCGCTGAAGGCCTGAAAAGCGGAACGTTCGTCGAGGAACGGCTCACCGATGGGGAGCTCTACCTACGACTCGGGGACTACCTGCGCGCTGCCATCCTCTTTACGGACATCGTCGACCACTACTCCGAGCATCGCGCCTATCCCGAGGCTCTTTTTCTTCTGGGAGAGTCCCTATTTTCGGCCGGCGACTATCTAGGGGCCCGCAAGCGCTACGCGGAGGTCATCGACCGAGGCAGCGATCCCGCCTTCTCCGATTACCTCCAGCCTTCGCTCAGTCGACTGATCGAAATCTCCATTCACACGCGTGATTTTCGCGACATGGACAAGTACTTCGCTCGCCTCGAAGCCCTTCCATCCGAAGCACTGTCGGTGAGCACCGCGTATTTCAGGGCCAAGTACTTGTACAACCGCGCCGTCCCCATCCGGGACGTCCTCGAAGCTCCACCGGATGCATCACTGCCAGGCATCGATCAGGGGCGCCTCGAGCAAGCACGCCTTGGCTTTCTGAGCATACCGGCCGGAACCGCGTTTTCGCTTCGGGCTCGATATTTCGTGGGCACGATCTACATCCTTCGCAAGGAGCTCCTCGACGCCATCGCGGCATTTCGCGGGATCATCGGCCAGGAGCCCGCCAACGAGGAGGAGCGCAAGGTGATCGAGCTGACGTACCTAGCGCTGGGCCGGCTGTACTACGAGACGGAAGAGCTTCCGCAAGCCGTCGAGGCTTACCGCGCGATTGGCCAAGCCTCCCCGCACTTCGATCGAGCACTCTACGAGCTCGCATGGACCTACATCCGCATGGGGGATCCCGTGCAAGCGGAGCGAGCGCTGGAAGTGCTTTCGGTGGCCGCCCCCGACAGCCCGCTGAACGCAGACGGCAAGGTGTTGCGCGGGGAGCTACTCGCGCGCGCAGGGCGATACGAGGAAGCCGAGGTGGTGTTCGACGAGGTACGGGAGACCTTCGTACCCATCCGCAACGACCTGGTTCGAACGCGAAACGAGCACCCCGATCTTCATGCCTATTTCCGGAAACTTGTGCGCGAAAACCTCGACGCTTTCGATATCGACGACTTTCTTCCGGAGTCAGCTCGGCCTTGGATCGATTTGGAGGGCGACTACGAACGCGCCCTCGGCGTCCTTTCGGACTTGAGCGAATCCAAGCGCCTGGTGGAAGAGACCGACGAGCTCGCGGAGCGACTCACTGCAGTGCTCAACGCTCCCAATCGAGTCAGCGTCTTTTCAGACCTTCGAAGGCAGTTGGAGCGCACGACTGCGCTTCGGAACCGCGCGGCCCAGTTGCGGGGCGTCCTGATCGAAAGCGAAGCGCGCAAGCTCGGCGACGGCGCAGGCGAGCTTGCTCGCGCTCGCGCGCGACGGCGGGAGCTCCAGGCAGCGGTCATGGGCATGCCCGTGAAGACGGAGGACTTCGTCGCCCGAGACATGGAGCAACTGGAAGAGTACCGAGCCGCAGAGCGCAAGCTGCAAGCGCTGCGCGTCGAGATCCTGGGACTGGAGGCACGAATCGTTGCCTCGCAAAGGGGATTGGCCGTGGCCGACCCGGAGAAACTCAATCGCAAAGCGCTGCAAGCAGAGCTCGCGGCTCACCAGCGAGAGGTGGAGCAATACGAAACACGACTGGTCACGCTCCGGCGCGGTCTCGAGGTCGGCCGCCTTCATGTCGGAGCAGGCGACAAGCGATATCAAGCTGATGACCGGGAGCGTTCGAAGTTCGTCGACCTGGTCGACCGCGAACGAAAGCTGGCCGGCTCGGCGGGAGCGGTTTACGACGCGACCTTCAGACGGATTGCCGCGGTGGAGCGTTCGCTCACTCAGCGCGACGCCGAGCTCCAAGCGGTGGTGAAACGGCGCGCCGGCCAGATGTTGTCCGTCGTGAACGAGGAAACGGCCAACCTGCGCCGCTATCGCAATGCGCTGGCCGCCCTGGAAGGAGAGACGGTCGATGTCGTCGGAGCGATCGCATATTTGAACTTCAGTCGAATTCACGACCGGTTTTACGAGCTCGTGCTTCGAGCGGACCTCGGAAAAGTCGACTTGGCGTGGGCCAAGCGCGAGCAGCATCGCCTACGGGTCGACGAGCTCACGCGGGAGCGGGCACGTGAGCTGCAGGCCCTCGACGACGAGTTTCGAGACGTCATGGATCAAGGCCGAAGCCCCGAGGGAGGACCCTGACCTTGCGTTGGCGATCAATGCTGGCCATGGCATGGTTGACGGCGTCCGCGCCGGCCGTAGCGCTCGCACAAGAGCCGGCTCCGGACGATGCCTCGACCGCGGAAGGCAACGCTCCGCCATGGGAGGGTACGCCCGACGTCGCGTTGCCGCCTTTTTTGCAAGACACCGGCAAAAGGGTGGTCGAAGAACGCCCTGCGCCGACGACCCAACAGGTGGAAGCCTTGCGCGAGCTCGAACGAGAGGTCGATCGATACATCGAAAGCGGTAAGATGTTCGGCTCCACGGTGGACGCCTTGGTTCGCCGCGAATACCTGCAGCGCAGACGGGAAAGGGATCGCTTCTACGGCGTCCGCCTCGAGACCGAAGAGCGAGCGCTGGCCGAGGCGCGGCATGCCTCCATTCAGGCCTTCGAAGAGTTCGTCGCGAGATATCCCGATCACCCGAAATACACGCCGGACGCCATGTTTCGATTGGGGGAGCTCTATTTCGAGCGAAGCTCGATGGAGTTCCAGCAACTGTACGACCGAGCGCAGGCCGCCCGTGATCACGGCGACGTATCGCTCGAAGAGAGCTTGCCGACCTCTCCCGACTTCACCCCGACCATCACCCTCTACCGAGAGCTGGCCAGCCGATTTCCGGACTACGAACGCTCCGACGGGGTCTACTATCTGATCGGATACACCCTGAACGAAATGGGCCACCCCGATGAGGCGCTGGCCGCGTGGCTCGCACTCGTGTGCGCGAACAAGTATCGATACGACCCCAATTGGCGTCCTCCGCCGCCCGATGCGTCAGCCGCGGCACAGGCCAAGTATCCTGCATTGACCTTGGATGGACGGCCTCTTGGGGCCTCGGTCCGAGGCGCGTTCGTCAATCCTTACGCAGGCTGTCGACCCATTTCGCCCCAAGCACGCTTCGTGAGCGAAACGTGGTTTCGTATCGGCGAGCATCACTTCGACGATTTCGGGGCGGAGAACGCGCTCGATCTTTCCATCGCCGCCTACAGCCGAATCCTCGAGGACCCAGACGACCGCAACTACAACCTGGCTCTCTACAAGGTGGCATGGGCCTATTACAGGGCAAGTCGATACCCTGAAGCGATCCGCCGCTTTGGTGAGTTGGTCCAATGGTCCGACGACGCACAGGCCGAAACGGGAAGGGCCGGGTCCGAGCTGCGGCCCGAAGCCATCGAATACTTGGGCATCGCGTTTGCCTACGATGACTGGAACGAGAATCAGATCCCCGATGCGGCCGAGGGCCGTCCCACGGGCATCCAGCGCGTTCAAGACCCATCACTGTTACCGCAAAACCGTTCCTGGACGCCAGAGGTCTACTTTCAGTTGGGCCAGGTCTACTTCGACGAAGCGAAATATCCCGAAGCGATAGCGGCGTGGCGACTGGCGATCGACAAATGGCCGCTTCACCCACGAACGCCGGAAATTCTCAACGACATTGCGGTTGCCCATCAGATGTACAACGAGTTCGACCAGGCCATCGCCGCGCGGACGGAGCTCACGGAGTATGTGGAGGGCAGTGCATGGTGGAAGGCCAACGCAGATCGACCCGCGGAGCAGCGGAAAGCCGAGCAACTCGCTGAAAATGCCCTCATCGTCACTGCAATCCACCACCACCAGCGGGCTCAACGCCTCCGCCAACAATGCGTGGAAGATCGCAACGTGCGTCTGTGCCGGGACGCTCAGGACGAGTACGGCCTCGCCGCAAACGCGTATCGGGAATATCTCACCCGCTATCCGAACAATCCGCAGGGCTACGAGCTCCACTACAATCTCGCGGACGCCCTGTATTGGTCGAAGAGCTACGAGCAAGCGGCGACGGAATACGCAGAGGTGCGCGACTCCAACGTGGACGACACTTACCTGGCCGAATCGGCCCGTCGAGTCGTCGAATCGCTGAAACGAATTGCAGACCGCGACGTGGAGGAGGGGCGCCTAGTCATCCGCGACGAGCCACCGGCGCCGAGCGGCGAGCCCCCAACCGTCGAACCGGTGGCAATGCCCGAAACGGTGCAGCGTCTGGCCCGTGCCCGGGAAATCTACCTGGCGCGCGTGAGCCCTCGAAGAGACACCGAAGGCGTGCGCGCAGCCTACGACTACAACAATGCGCTTCTTCTGTATTGGTACGGATACTGGCCGCAGGCCGAAGCGCGGTTCACGCGAATCTACGAGGACCGCTGCTCGGGCCCCGATGCAGACATCACTGGCCAGATCGCCTGGGAGAACCTGCGCGCGATGGCCATCGCGCGAGAAGACAATCGCGAGATCCGGCGGCTCGCGACGGACATCCAGGACCGTGGCTGCACGTTTTCCGTCCGAGCCGGGCGCATCGATTGCAGCAAGCCGGCCAACCGCGACCAGCCGATTTGCCGCGCGGGCGCTGATTTGAACGCATTGGTCTATCAAGACGCGCTCGACGTCTACAGGCGCGCCGGTCAAGCCACCGGCGCCGAGCAGACCGCGCTCTACGAGCAGTCGGCGACGATGTTGCTCTCGGCGGTCAACAACAATCCAAACGACCGACAAGCTCCCCTCGCGCTCGAGTATGCCGCGCTCGCACTCGAAGCCACCAACCGGTTCGACTCGGCCGGGCAGCTGTACCAGCGAATCATCGACGAGGTCGGGCCCCGTCAGGCTGAAGACGCAGAGGAACAAAAGAGCCTCGACGCCATTTTGGCCAATGCGCATTTCAAGTTGGCCTACACGGCAAGCCGTAACTTCGATTTCGATCGCGCCCTCGAGAACTACCGCGTTCTTGCGGATTCGGAACGCTTTGCAAAGTCCGCCGATCCAGAGGTCCAGGCCAAGCGTGCAGACGGTTTGGTCAACTCCGCCGTCCTGCTCGAGCAACTTCAGCGCTACCCGGAAGCCACGCAATATTATCGCCGGGTCTACACGACCGTCGACGACCGAGCGACCAAGCGGACAGCTCTCTACCGCATCGCGGAGATGGCTTACGAGCAAGAGCGTTATCCCCAAGCCATCAGCGCAATGCGCGAGTTCATAAAACAGTACGGCAACGACGGAGAGGCGGGCGAGCTCGTGGTCCAAGCGTACTGGCGCATCGCTCAGTCGTGGAAAGCTCGCGGGCGAATGCAGGACTACCGGGCCTCGCTCAAGGACGTGATCGCCGCCTACGAGCGGACCGGTGAGCCGGCTGGATCCCTAGCTGCCGGATACGCGGCCGAAGCACGGTTCACGTTGGTCGACGACCGCGTCGACGACTTCGAGAAATTCCAGATCCGACCGGGCACGCCGAGGACTGTCGAAGCATACGTCAACACCATCACAAAGCAGATTTCAGAAGGTTCCAAGCGGGCGCAATCGGTTGCCGAAGGCTACGAGCAAGTGTTCCCCTACCGTCGACCGCGATGGACCATCGCCGCCTATGTCCGACAAGGGCGAGCATACGAAATTCTGGCGCGTGCCATCCTGAATACGCCGATCGTCGTTCCGGTCGATCTTCAGCGGGCGTTCCGCCGAGCTGGCCCCGACGAGCGTGAGGAATATCGTTTGGAGTTCGAGGACAAGATCCGCCAAGTCCTCGACGACCGAGTTCGCCCGGTCGAATGCTTCGCAGTCGCGCGATATGCGCTGGCGGCGCGCGCCGGAAGAGCCGGTAGCTTCGATACCGAATACACCCGCCTCGCCGTCGACAGGCTCCAGGCGTACGGCGACGAACGAATCGCGCAGTGCATCGTCGAGGCCCAGGCCCGCGATTCGACCTTCCAGGGGTACGTGCCGGGCGAGTTCACGCGGTCGCCACGAGGGAAACCACTGGAGATTCGACCCGGCATTGCACCGCCTGCTATCACCAGGGAGGACCGGTGATGCGCAGGGGGGTAGCAAAGACGATCTTCGTGGGAGCGCTGATCTTGAGCGCATACGGCTGCGCGGGCAGCCGCGAGGCCGGAAGCCCAGCCGCAGAGCCGACGGCCGGAGGCGAGTCCACCGGGGTTCCTGCTGCATCGGACTCGGAAGCAGGAGCCACGACCAACCCCGCGAGCGATGCGGCCAGCCCCTGGGGCGCGACCCGTGCAGAGCAATGTCGGCAGGAGCCACGGCCCACGATGTCTGCCAAAGCGAGAAAGACGTTCGAGCAAGGGATCCAAGCAGCGCTCGAAGGCAACACCGCAGCTGCCGAAACGAGCTTCCAGCAAACGCTCAAAAAGGACCCCAATGCCTACGAAGCGCTCTACAATCTGGGTGTGCTCGCCGACCGTCGAGCGAACGAAAGCGTCGCGATGGAATACTACCGTCGAGCGCTCGCCGTCGTTGCAGACTACGAGCCTGCCGCGCGCGGCCTTTCCATCATCTATCTGCGCCGTAACCAGGTGCAGGAGGCCTTGAGGCTCGTGGAGCCTGTCGCAGACACCTACCGCGCCAACCTCCAAATGCAGGCCCTCTACGCGGAGCTCTTGGTCGAAGCGAGACGTTTGGAAGAAGCTTGGCTCGCCGCACGGCGCGCTCTCAAGTGCGATGAGCGATTCGTCCCAGCACTGATCGCGCTGGTGAAAGCAAGCCGCGCCCAGGGTCGCGACGAGCTCGCTGATTCGATCCTGGATCAGGCCTTGCAGATCGATCCCGACGTCGCGGAGCTGCATTTCTTGGACGGCGAGCGAGCCGAGGCCGAGCCCGGGCAGCTGAGAGAAGCTCTCGCTGCTTACGAGCGAGCCGTCGAGCTGCGACCCGACTACGCAGAAGCTCGGATGGCCCTGGGAATCCAGCTCTTGGCAGGCGGCAACTACGACGGGGCGCTTGCCCATTTTCAGGCGGCGGCCAATCTCGCGCCCATGCTGCCCGCCGTCCATGTGAATCTGGGTGATGCGTACCGAGCCACCGAGCAGTGGGCCGAAGCGGAGCGCGAGTACCGCAAAGCTCTCGAGCTACAGCCCAAGCTGCCAGAAGCCCATTACGGAATGGGGTTGCTCTTCTTGAGCTCGGCTGGCGACATCCCCGGGATGGACGAGCTGTCCGCATACCAAAAGGCGGTCGACGAGTTCAAGGCGTATCGTGCACAAATGGGACCCCGATTGACCAAGGGGGATCAATCCGCGGAGTACCTGCGTGATCTAGACCGGCTGATCCAACGGGCCCAGCGTCGGCTCGAACGCGAAGGAGGCACCTGATGAAACGGTGGGCCTACGCTGCGTGGCTTGCATTGCTTCTTGCCATGGCACCGATGATGACTGCACGTGCCCAGGGCGCAGCCCAAAAGCGGCGACCACGTGTCATCCAGCTCGAAGAAATCGTGATCGAGGGACGGGTCCAAAAACCCAACGCTTTCTACATCCTCAACCGGTCCAACCTAGGCTACGAGGTGCTGGAGCTGCGCACGAGCTTCCTACGTGAGGTCGTACGGAGCGTACAAAAGGAACCCTTCTGATGGCGCAGCCGCAGACACCCGACGACAGAACGCGGCCAGGCGCAATGACCATCGCGATGCAAGCGGTGCCCGTAAAGCATGCGGGGCCCAAAGTGCTGCGGGTCGGTCTTTTTCGCGACAAGAAGATCGTCGAAGAGCGAATCGTCCGCCGGAGAGAAACCGTTTCCATCGGCACGGCCGCCAAGAACCATCTCATCATCAAGTCGGGAACGCTGCCGCCCAAGCTCGAGTCGAGGTTCGAGCTGTTTCAGCTCGTCGGTGACGATTACATCTTGAACTTCACCGAAGACATGACTGGAAAAGTCGCGCTGCCCGGTGGAGTCCAGAAGCTCGAGCACCTGCGCGAAACCGGCTCGGCGCGCAATGCCGGGACTCACTACCAAATCAAGCTCTCCGATAGCTCTCGGGGCAACATTCGCATGGGTGAGTTCACGGTGTTTTTCGAGTTCGTCTCGGCGCCACCGATCACTCCCAAGCCACAGCTTCCAGCCGCGGTCCAGCGCGGATTCGTCAAGAACATCGACTGGATGTTCACCACCTGGGTCATCTTCTCATACATGCTCTTCTTCGGCTTCATCATCTACATGGAGAATGCCGACTGGGAGGTGCCACGGGGAACCGAGGAAGTCCCCGAAAACCTGGCTCGATTGGTATTCGAGGCTCCGGAGGAGCCGCCGACGGTGCCGGAGGAAGCCGAGCCGAGCGAAGGCGAAGGGAAAGAGGAAGAGAAGGAGCAAGCCGAGGGCAAGAAGGAAGAAAAAAAACCAACCAAGGCCGAGGGTCGTGAGGCTCCCGGTGCACCCGAGGTCGGCGCAACGGCCGAGGGTCGAGCGCGGCTGGCCCAAGAAGCAGCCGCACAGGCCGAAGCGATGTTGCTGGGCGCCTTGGGTGAAGAGGGGGGCGCGCTTGGAGACGTCCTCAGCGGTGGCGCGGTGACGGGAAACGCCGCGGACGTCCTCGCGGAGGCTTCGGGAGTGAGCGTCGCCAGCAAGAGCGAAGCGGGTACGCTGCGAACACGCAGTGGCGGGGGTAGCGGACAACAGGCGGGGCTGGGATCGCTCAAAAAGAGCGCCCGGGCCGGCACCTCAGCCAAGGAAGGCAAGGCGGTGCAAGAGCGCGCCGTACGTGGCGACGTGGGGCTTCGCTCGGGTGGGGACATCGGAGGCAGCGGGGAGTTCGACGCCACCCTGGTCCAGCGGCAAATCAAGCTACGGATCAAGTCGATCACGCGCTGCTATGAATCCGAGCTTCGCAAAAACCCAAGCCTTGCCGGCAAGGTCACGGTCACATTCACCATTCAACAACGCGGCAACGTCACCGATGCCAAAGCGACCGAGAACACCACCGGCAGCCCCGCCGTCGCGGAATGCGTCACCCGCACCATCGGCCGCTTTCGCTTCAATCCCGGTCCCGACGGGGGCAGCGTCACCTTCCGATACCCCTTTGTTTTCCAGCCTCAAAACTGAGCTTTTCGCACAAGTGCATTTCTCCTATTAGAGTGAATATGGCATCCATTGACACCAGAACCCCGCGGCGTATAATCGCCGCAAGTAGAAGGGATCGTTGATGTTTAGAGGGGCGGGGACCGTAGGGCCGGCGCTGTGGGCTGCTTTGGTGGCCGTGGGAGGCCTGACGTACGCGATGGCGCAGGAAAATGGCGAGACGACAGTCGACGTCATCGAGGTGCAACCCTTGGGCGACCAGACTGCGCGTGCCGAATCGCTGTCAGCCGAGGAGCAGCGCGATGCCGCGGAGGCGGCGGTGCAAAAAGCCGAGGCGAGCTGCGCTGCGCAGGCCCAGGCGCTTCAAGGCGCACGCAAGGAAAAGGACATCATTCGGGTGACCTGCCTAGAGGACAAGCAGAGTCAATGCGATGTAAACCTTCAAAACATGAAGCGCCGCCAAGCCGCACTGGACCAGGCCATCGCAGACGCTGATTCGGGTCTACGCAACCACGAGTTCACGGTCATTGGCGTGCTCTCGCAGAAGTTCAGCATGTTGGCCCAAGCAGCCAACGAATGCGTGGGCCAGGATCTGTTCGACACCGGCGAAACACAGGTCAAAGAGCAGGTGGATCTCTTCGCTCCGGATCAGGATCCGGCCGTGGTGACCGCCACGCCGGAGTGGCCGATTCCGTTTATTCCCCCCCCCGTCAGCGGAGTGAACTAACGAGAGGCACGGGCTGGGAATGCGCTGGGGGAATACGGGATCATGCGCGGCTACCGGAAGTTAGAGCTTGCTCTGGCTCTGGCGGCTGGCTCGATCGCGATGCTCCTGCCAACAGCCGCCGCTGCGCAGGCATACTTCGAGGATCGCGCGGGGCGGGAGGGACCCGGATTCAAAGCGGGGCGCCTGGTGCTCCATCCGGGACTGTCGCTCGAGGGCGGCTACGACTCCAACGTGTTCCTGCAAAACACCGGTGAGAACGACTCGTTCATTCTCCGTTTGACTGGTTATCTGGACGTGGCCACGGAAGGCTCCGAACGGCAAGGGGAGGGCGATACCAGCGCGGTCGAGCCGCAAAAAATCGAGTTTCGCGGAGGCCTCGGAGGCTCCTTTTATCACTATTTCGACAAACGAGTCGCCGACAATGCCGCCGCGGACGCACACATCGACTTCGCGTATAATCCGTCGACCGTATTTACTCTGCGGCTGGCTGACCAGTTTCGGCGCTTGATACGTCCATTCTCGAATCCCAACACGGTGGACGGGACGACGATCAGTTACGGACGCAACATGAATACGGCCTCGGTCGATTTCATCGGTCGAAGCAAAAGCAAAGTTTTGGAAGGGCAGGTCGGTTACGCAAACCGGTATGCCTTCTACGACTCCAACATTTATCGGTACGCCGACACCATGACACACCGGGTGCCGGCGTCGTTCAGCTGGTCTTTTTTTCCGAGCTCTGCCCTGGTTTACGACTTCGTCTATGCGGGCCAACGGTACTCCGCAGAGCGGATCGCCACGTCCCCCACACTCCTCTCCAACAGCAACCGGGTGTCCAATTCGATAGGCTACAATGGAGCGATCACCGAACGCTTCTCTCTCACGGCATCCATTGGCTATGCGTTCGGACTGTATGATCTCGGCAGCGATTTCGATGGGGTAATCGCGAGAGTCGAGGCGCGCTGGCAGCCACGTCCCACCATCACGCTGAGCGGCGGCTACGATCGTGACTTCGTCTCATCCTACATCGGAAATTTCTATTTGATGGATCGTCTGTACCTGAACACGTCCTTCTTGGTGTCGGGTGCGCTCGAGCTGGGCGTCAAAGCCTGGGTCGCATTCAACAAGTCGGGCCTGGCTGTGACGCCCGATGGCACCTTCCTCGGCACCCAGCCCTATCGGAAAGACATCCGTGTCTGGACCGCGTTTTTCGCCGAGTACCGCTTCCGAGCTTGGCTCGCCCTGTTCGGCGAGCTGGGGTACCTGGCCGACTTCACCAACTTCGAATACACAGGCGTTCAACCACTCGTCACTCCGGTGGCGAGTTATCAAAAATTTCAAGCATGGCTTGGCCTTCGCGTCTTCTATTGATCTTCTCGGTTGCTTCAATTGCCGTTGGCGCGGGCGCCTGTAGCCACCGGAAAGTGAAGTCCACCGAGATCCCGCCTCCGGCCACCGACGACACGACGCTCGGTCCAGGGGACGTGTTCTCGGTTCGGGTGTATGGCGAAGATTCGATGAGCGGAAGCCACCAGATCGCCCCCGACGGTACGATCAACTTTCCGCTGCTCGGCACCGTGCAGGTCGATGGCTTGGAGCCGCCCGAAGTGGCCGACGAGCTTCAGACGCTGTTGCGTGAGCGCGATCTGCTCAAAAACCCGCACGTCTCGGTGTATGTCGAGCAATACTCGTCGAAGCGGGTCAGCGTCATGGGCGCCGTTGCCAATCCCGGCACGTTTCCCCTCGAGCCTGGCATGACCGTCGTCGAGGCCATCACCAGGGCAGGGGGCTTTTCGAACCTAGCCGATCAGGACGGCACCATCGTGACCCGTCGGCTCGGGAACGAAACCGTGCGCTATCGAGTTCCGGTCGCGCGCGTGACCAAGGGTCAAGCGCAAGACATCGAGGTCGCAGCTGGAGACATCATCTACGTGCCCGAGCGATTGTTCTAGATTCGGAGCGCAGCCTCAGAGGCTCCAATAGAGCAGGTCGTTTCGGATTGTCGACGGATCGAGGACCGACTTCACGTCGATGAGCAGCCCCCCGGGTCGCACCCCGGACATGATCCGATCGAGCCGGTCCAAATATCGCTGGTGCGCCACCGCCAAAATCGCGCAGTCGAGATCGGTGAGTGTATCGAAAGGGCGAAGGTCGATGCCGTACTCACGAAGCGCCTGGTCGCCCGATGCCAGCGGGTCGTGCACCACGGGCTCGATCCCATATTCGCGGAGCTCCATCACGATGTCCGGAACGCGGCTGTTTCTCAAATCGGGCACATTCTCCTTGAACGTCAGCCCGAGCACCCCCACGCGTGCACCCTTGACGGGATGGTCCTGCTTGCGAAGCAGCTTGACCGCTTTTTCCGCTACGTACCGCCCCATGTTGTCGTTGATACGCCGCCCCGCGAGGATGACCTCTGGGTGATACCCGAGCGATTCGGCCTTGGCGGTGAGGTAGTAAGGATCGACGCCGATGCAGTGCCCCCCCACCAAACCAGGCGAGAAGCGCAAGAAGTTCCATTTCGTGCCTGCGGCCTCCAACACGTCCCGCGTGCGAATGCCCATGCGATCGAAAATCAGAGCGAGCTCGTTCATGAGGGCAATGTTCACATCGCGTTGTGTATTCTCGATGACCTTCGCGGCCTCCGCGACCTTGATCGAGGACGCCCGGTGAACGCCTGCTTCCACCACGGCCTCGTATGCCCTAGCCACGCGCTCGAGCGTTTCCGGGTCCTCGCCGGATACGACCTTGATGATCTTTTCGAAGGTGTGGCGCTTGTCGCCCGGATTGATTCGCTCCGGCGAATAACCGAGCTTGAAGTCGCGTGAAGGCACCAAGCCCGAGGTTGCCGCCAAAATGGGCCCGCAGCGATCTTGCGTCACACCCGGGTAAACGGTCGACTCGTAGACGACCACGGCTCCCGGAGACAGCACGCTTCCCACGGTTCGCGTGGCAGACAGAAGCGGGCCGAGGTCAGGACGGCGGTCCGGGTCGATGGGAGTCGGAACGGCCACGATGAAGAACGTGCAACCACGAAGGTCCGATGGCTCGCTCGTGAGCTGAAGCTTGCTCGTACGCAAGTCGGAGTCCGAAACTTCGCCGGTCCAGTCGACACCGGCACGCAGCGCATCGATCCGCTCTCGAGACACGTCGAAGCCAACCGTTTGTTCGAATTTTTTGGCAAAAGACAAGGCGACCGGCAGGCCCACGTACCCCAGACCTACGATGGCGATTCGTTCAGTCATGGGCTTCCGAGCCGCTGACGAAACCACTCCGCGGTAGCGGTCAAACCGACGTCGAGGGGCGTAGGTTCTCCCAGAATGGAGACCATCACGGACGGGTCCAGAACCGAACGTTCGAGGTCGCCCGCGCGATGGTTGCCGTCCTGCACGATGGATGGTTTGTCCACCAGTGCCACCAATCGGTCGGCAAGCGTTCGGGTGGTCGTGGCCACACCCGTCGCGATGTTGATTGTGCGACCGTCCAGTGCTCCCTCGAACGCGGCGAGGTTGGCCCGCACGGAATCTCGTACGTAAACGTAATCGCGAACACAGCCGTCATCGCCTTCACGAGCGCGCGCATTGATCTGAATGGGCTCGCCACGCAACAGGCGTTCCAAAAAGATCGAAACGACACCCGCCTCGCCGTGCGGATCTTGCCTTGGCCCATACACATTGCCGTAGCGCAGGATCGTATAACGTAGGCCGGAGGCCGTGCCGTAGGCTCGGAGGTAGAGCTCGAAGCTGGCTTTGCTGCACGCGTATGGGCTCAGAGGGAATGCAGGCCAATCCTCTCCGGCCTTCTGCCCCTCGGGCACCTCTCCGTAAAGCGCGCCACCGGTGCTCGCGAATACGAGCCTGCTTCCAGTTTGGAGCGCCGCCTCAAGTACGTTGATCGATCCGAGCACGTTCACTTCGGCATCCAGCTCCGGCTTTTTCACGCTGATGGAGACGCTTGCCTGCGCGGCGTGATGGCTGATGGCGTCCGGAGCGAACTGCACGATGAGCTCGTGCAGGGCCTCTCGGTTGCGGATGTCCAGAGGATGAAAATCAGCCTCGCTTGGGAGGTTTTCGGTACGTCCCGTGCTCAAGTCGTCTACGACCAGCACGCGATGACCCGCTTCGATGGCCGCTTGGGCCACGTGACTTCCAATGAAACCTGCACCACCCGTGACCAAGACCTTCACAAACCCTCCAAAGATTTCGATTCCACGAGCCGTCCATGGCGCCTCGGAGACGGCTCGCTGTCGCCCTTGTCGGCGGCGTACTCGGGGACCAATCGGCCCAAGGCTTTTCGTATGGCCTGAGTGCTGCTCGAAGTCTTGCAAAGCTCGGCGAGCGCCTCGACCTGTGCACGAAGCACAGGCAAGTGGGGCGACTCGTAGCTTCCGTTGAATATCTTGGGATGCGCCGTCCGCTCGATTCCTTCGCTGAGCGTGGAAAGCTCTTCGAACAGTTTTTCGCCCGGACGTATGCCGGTGAAACGCACCTCGATGTCTCTTTCCGGCTCGAGACCGCTCAGTCGGATCAGATCATACGCGAGGTCCAAAATACGGACGGGTTGACCCATATCCAAGATGAACGTTTCGCCTCCCATGCTGAGCGCCGCCGCCTGCATCACGAGCTGCACGGCCTCGGGAATGGTCATGAAGTAGCGCGTCATGTCCGGATGGGTCACCGTGATGGGGCCACCATTTTCGATCTGCCGTCTGAAGATGGGGATGACGCTACCCGCGGAGCCGAGCACGTTGCCGAACCTGACCGTGGCAAATTGCGTGGCGCTGTTCGCTGCCAGGCCTTGAATGTAGAGCTCCGCCGCCCGCTTCGTCGCGCCCATCACCGAGCTCGGATTCACCGCCTTGTCCGTGGAGATCATCACGAAACGCTCGACGGCCAGGGTATCGGCGAGGTCCGCCACGACCTGCGTGCCCAGGACGTTGTTTTTGACGGCTTCGGCGGCGTTCCATTCCATCATGGGAACGTGCTTGTGCGCCGCGGCATGAAAAACTACGAGTGGCCTGTAGTCGCGAAAGATTTCGGTCATCCGCGACACGTCGGTGATGTCAGCGACACAAGGCACGATTTCGAGGTCGGGAAAACGCGCGCAAAGCTCGGAGTGCACCTCGAAAAGATTGTTCTCGGAGCGCTCGACGAGCACGAGCGAGGAGGGCCGGTAAGCAGCCGCCTGGCGGCACAGCTCCGAGCCGATGCTTCCCCCGGCACCGGTCACCATGACGGATTGCCCACGCACGACGTGCGCCACGGCCTGGTTGTCGAGCTTGACTGGCTCGCGCCGCAACAAGTCCTCGATTGCGACCTGGCGGATGCGAGAAAGATTGACACGCCCTCCGACGATCTCGTAGGCGCCGGGGACGATCTTGGCCGTGAGGCCCGCCTCGGTGCAGCACTGGGTAATTCGTCGTATGTCGGTGCCCGACGCGTTCGAGATGGTGATCAAGGCCTGTCGTGCGCCGAATCGTTGTGCGAGCTGCGCCAGCTCTCGGGTGGTGCCCATCACCTTGATGCCGTGGATGATGGCGCCTTGCTTGACCGGGTCATCGTCCACGAAGGCCACCGGTACGATGCCGAGATCCGGGCGGCGCGCGACCTCTTGCGCAATGAGCACGCCGCCCTGACCTGCTCCGACCAGCAACGTGGGCTCGCGCGGTTTGTCCTCGCGCCGATGACTATTCGATGCAAGCCTCTCGCCAAGCAGGCGGCGGACCGCGCGAACGCCACTGATGCCGAGAAACGCCAAAACGAAATCCCCGAGCAGGATGCCCAGGGGAACCACCGCGTAGCGGGCGAGCGGGAAAGAGTCGACCCACAGGGGGCTCGCGAGCCGTAGCGCGACGAGCAGCGCCGCGGCGGACGCGACCGCGACGAAAATCCGGACGGCATCTCGCAAGCTGATGAAACGCCACGAGAAGCGGGTCACTCCAAATGCAGACAAAAACCCGTACTGCAGCAGGACGACGTACGGCAATACGATGACCAACTGACGGAACATGGCCCGAGGCACGTCCCAGTCGAAGCGCACCAGCATCGCCAAAAAGAACGCCAGCATCAAGACGGCTACGTCGATCAAGAACTGGGTGGTGCGATTCTTGAGTCGGCTCATGAAGGATCCGCTTTCAGGACTGCGTCCCGATACCACTGCCAAAACGCCTCGACGCCTTGCTCTACACAGACCTTCGGAGAGTATCCCAGCAAACGATGGGCGCGATCGATGCTGGCATAGGTATATTCGATGTCGGCCGCGGGCATCGGACGGCTCACCAATTGCGCGCGACGGCCCGCCTGCTTCTCGATGAGACGAACGAAGTCCGCCAAGAGCGTGGGTTGGCCCCTTCCGAGGTTGAGTATCTCGTAGCCGAGCGGCCTGTCCGCAGCGGCCAACACGCCGTCGACGATGTCATCGATGTATGTCCAGTCCCGATGCATCTGACCGTCGTTGTATAGCGGCACCTCGGCGCTTCTGAAAATGTTGTCTAGAACCTTGTACGCCATCATGTCCGGTCGTCCCCGCGGACCGTACACGGTGAAGAAACGGAGCGCGGTGAAGCTCTGCCCGAATAGATGGAAATACGAGTAACCGAGAAGCTCCGCCGCCCGCTTGCTGGCGGGGTAAGGGGCCAAGGGGCGGTCGGCTCGGTCCGTCTCCACGAACGGGATCACCTCCGTCTGACCGTATACCGAGGAAGTCGATGCAAAGACGAACGTGGGCTGTCCATGGCGTTGCGCGGCCTGCAGGAGATTCAAAGTGCCTCCCAGATTGACATCGAAGTAGAGCTTGGGATCTTCGATCGAGGCTCGGACGCCAGCCATGGCCGCAAGGTGAATGATGACGTCGCAGCCGTGCGTGCTCAAAAGCGCCTCGAGCCCGCTCTCATCGCGGATGTCGGTCTTGCTGAAGATGAAGTGGTCCGGATCGGGCGCGCAGGCCCGGACTTCCTCCAGGTTCGCGACCTTACGCCCTGGATCGTAGTAGTCGTTGAGGTTGTCGATTCCGATGACCACATCACCGCGCGCAAGCAACGCCGAAGCGGTATTGCTTCCGATGAACCCAGCGGCTCCGGTCAGCAGGATCCTCTTCATCTCCCCCTCGCGCCCCACAAAGTATAGGCTCCTTTGCGCTAGATTCCCTGGTTCGATTGGTCGCGGCCGACTACGATGCCCGCGTGCAGGCTATGCTCTTAGCAGCCGGGCTCGGATCGCGCCTGCGGCCGCTGACCGATCTCCGCCCCAAGCCGATCGTTCCGGTCGCCAACAAGCCGCTAGGAGCCTTCGCGATGGAGCATCTGGCCCGAGCCGGAGTCACGACCCTCGTGGCGAACACGCACCCGCACCCACATCAAGTGGAAACCGCTCTCCAAGCGGCATGTCCGCGCCAGGTGGACCTTCGCTTCTCCCGAGAGGCGACGCTCCTCGGCACCGGAGGCGGCCTCCGCAAAGCATGGCCCCTCTTCGATGGCTCACCCGAGCCCCTGATCGTCATGAACGGGGACACGCTGTTCACGCCCGACCTGCGCCGCGCGTACCGGGAACACATGACGCGGGGTGCTGTTGCAACAATGATACTTCGACGCACCTCTGAACCGGCCCGCTTCGGGACGATTGGAATCGACGAGCAGGGGTGGGTTCGCACGCTTCTGGGCGAGCCGAGGAGCGTGGCGGTCGTCGAGGAGCTCATGTTCACAGGGGTGCACCTCTTGGCGTCCGAGGCCTTTGCCGCCCTGCCGGAAACCGGTTGCGTCATCCGCTCGGCCTACCGGCAATGGATCGACCGAGGCGCTCCCGTCCTGGGCATCGTAGACGAAGCGCCCTGGGCAGATTTGGGAACGATCTCCGAATATCATCGACTGAATCTCGAGCTGGCATCGGGCTCTTTTGTCTGGCCGGGAATCTTTCCCGAACGTGGGTCGATTTTGGACGGCTCGATCGAGCAATCCGATCGTTTTCGGCACTGCGTGGTCGGCAAGGGCGTTCAACTCGCCGCCCATGTGACCCTCGACCGCTGTGTGGTGTGGCCGGGCACACGCGTTCGGCAGTCCGCATTGAATGCCGTGCTCACCCCGATCCACCACCTTCAGGTCAGCTGAGCCCCATGACCTTGGTCAGCACCACGGTGATGTTGTCGGGCCCGCCCGATTCGTTGGCGCTTTCGATGAGCCGATTGGCGGCGGTCTGCAGGTCTGGCTGGGAGGTGACGATCCGCTGGATTTCCGCGTCGGAAACCGGTCCGCACAACCCATCACTGCACAGCACGTAAATGTCCCCGATCTCGGGACGATCCAGGACGGTGTCCACCTTGACCGTCGACTTCATCCCGAGCGCCCGCACGATCACGTTCTTGAGCGGAAAGTTTTCGATTTCCTCGTCGGAGAGACGCTTCATCTTGATGTAGTCGTTGAGCAACGAATGGTCGCTGGTGAGCTGCTCCATCTTGCCATCGCGAATGCGATAGACGCGACTGTCACCCACGTGACCGATCAGGACGCCGTCCTCGACCACCAGAATGCTGACGACGGTCGTCCCCATGCTGTGCATGTGCGGATCCTTCTGAGCCGCCTCGTAGATGCGAAGGTTTGCCAGCTTGATGCCCGTGATCAGGCGGTTTTCCTCGTAGCCACAAGCCTTGTCCATCTTGTACGGCCAAGTCGCCTCCGGATCGGCGCTGGTAGCCCGAAAGAACTCCCGGAGCGTGTCGATTGCCATTCGGCTCGCCACCTCGCCCGAAGAATGCCCACCCATACCATCGGCCACGACATAGAGATTGTCCTCCTCGGCGAGCATGAAGCTGTCCTCGTTGTGAGTTCGCTTCATTCCCACGTGGGTGTCTCCGATCGCCAAGACTCGAGCACGCGACATCGTATGCTGGAAATCCCCCTTTGGCTTACGAGAGTAGCGACCGAGCAGCGGCCAAGTCAACGAAAGCGGCCTATACTCGCTCCATCGTGTCCGAGGACCCCGAAAACGAGCTCGCGTCCGTCGTGGCCAGCACGCAGGAGCTCTTGCGATGGGAGGAGGCGCTGGGAGGGGCAGGCTTTCCACGAACCGACGGGCGGTCATTCGGTAGAGCCAGCTCCGAGGCGCTCGACTCCGGCGAAATCGACATGGACCTGCACGCGCGGCTTGAAGTCTTGGCAGCCGAGGCTGCCCAATGCACCCTA
>JASFKY010000006.1:0-37311 GCA_050118395.1 Myxococcales bacterium
CGTCTACCAGGAGGGTGCCTCCGATCGTGAGCTCTATCTGCCGGAAGGCCGCTGGGTCGAGTGGTGGCGAACGGTGAGCTATGGCGACCAAGCAGGAACTTTCAGCATGACGTCCCAGGAGCTTCAGGAAGGGGGCACCACGATTTCGGTGTCCGCGCCGCTCCCTGAAATTCCCATGTTCGTTCGGGTGGGCGCCGTCATTCCCATGCTCTGGCCCGACGTCTTCACGTTGGCCGAATTCGGCGACGATCCGGAGATCGTGCACGCCTCAGACCGGGATGATCGGCTGCATGTGCTTGCGTTTCCCCGAGGGGAAACCGCGGGATCCTTCTATGCGGACGAGCGCTGGACCAGCGTCGAAGGGGACGGCCGTTGGACGCTGACCTTGCAAAACAGGCGCGAGCGCACCATTCACCTCGAAGCGTCGATGCGAACGCTCGACCAGCCGTTCGACGTATGCAGCGTATCGTTGGACGGTACTCCGATCGCGGAGCAAGATTGGTCTTACGACCCTTCCACGGGTGTTTTAGACATCACCTACGACACGGTTTCCGGAGCCCTCGAGCTCACCGGATGCTGAAGCGGGAAGCTCTTCGGCTTGGGTGGCGTGACGAGCCGCTCGCAAACCCGAATAGACGCAATCTGCTATCGACAGCCCACTGACGTATTGCCGTGAGCAGACGCCTACTGCGTTTCTTCCCGCTGCGTAGAGGCCGGGGATGACTCCCCCTTGCTCGCTCAGGACCTGGCCCGTCTTCTCGTCGACGGCAAGGCCGCCCAAGGTCATGACTGCGCACAGGTGACGCTTCGAGCCAAGCGAGCAATCGATCGCATAAAAGGGCCCTTCGCGCATGGCGTGCATGTTCTCCGCGTCTTTGCCGAAAGGATCGGGGCGTAGCCCGTCGGCGGCGGCGTTGTATTCCTCGAAAGTTCCCCGCAAGGCATTGCCCGGCACACCGATCATCTGCGCGAGCGCGTCGATGTCGCGGGCCTTCTTGCAGTTGAAGTACAGATTCATGAGCGCCACGCCACGCTGGAACCATTGAAGCCGTCCGGGCTTGGACTGTTCGAGCGCCAGCCTCCTCAGGTGCTCGTCGATGATGAGCGTGGACACGCCTCGATTGTGCTCCACCATGGCCTCGCCGATTTTTGCGCCGTACCACAGCTCGTTCGCAAAGCGCGCGCCTCGGCTGTTGATGAGCATGCCCTGCGCGAAGGCGTTGGGCGGGTAGAGGAAACGCCAAGCCGAGGCACGATGCATGTGATCGAGCTTTCCGCCAACGCTTTGCCCGAGCCGAATCCCGAGCCCGTCGTCTCCCGCGGTTCCGAGAGCAAGGCCCGGGAGAAACTCGGGAACGTACTGCGCCACCATGTCGCGGTTGAAAACGAAGCCTCCTGCGCAAAGGACCAGGCCGCGGCGAGACCGAATCCGTCTCGGAGCCGCGTGCTCGTCTTCGATCCGGTCGCACCATCGTCGCAGTCGCGCCGCCAAGGCCGGCGCCATCTTGGCAATGGCCGTTTCCATGCGATGCAACCGTCGATGCAGCCGTCGCCAGCCCTCTCCTTCGATGGCTTGGCATTCGGCGCCGATCACCCGACCGTTTCCATCGATGATGAGCCGGTCGACGCGAGCCTGGAGCTGGAAGCGCACCCCGGCTTGCAGCGCCCACCTGCGAAGGGGCTCCACGAAGTTGGCGCCGGGGAACGCGCCTCCGTCCGTTCGATGACCTCGGGGCGCGGGAACCGCTTGATCTCGATAGGGCGGAAGAGCTTCGTTGCCCGAGTAATACAGGTGATATTCGTTGGTCGGGTAGGAGGTCTTCACGGGGCATAGATTGCCGAAGAAGGGAACCCCTCGGTCCGTCAGCCATCTGACGTTGGCCGCGCTGGTCTCGCAGAAATGCCGAAGCGTTTCGTCCGATACGGCATCCTGGACTTCCATCGACAAATAGCGGTGCATGTTGTCGACGGAGTCCTCGACGCCCGCCTCCTTTTGAATGTGGGTCCCACCTCCTGCGTAGTAGACACCCCCGCTGATGGCGGTGGCCCCGCCTCCTTCGAAGCGATCCAGCACGAGGACGTCCGATCCCCGCTCCCGCGCTTCGATGGCCGCGGTGACGCCGGCGGCGCCCAGGCCAACCACGATCACGTCCGCGTCGTCGTCCCAACGGGCTCCGGCGGCATCTTCGATTACCAGTGGTGCCGGGGTGCTCATCTGGATTGCGCAAGCTAGCACGACAGTTCAAGTTCCGCAGCGCTGATGGAACTTCCGGTCGATCGAAGTGGCGTAGGACCCGTGTGTTTGGTAACCGGCGGAAACGGCTACGTCGGCAAACATCTCATTCGCCGATTGCTGGAGCTCGGTTGCGAGGTGCGTGCCTTCGATTTGGCTCCCTTCGCAGGCGATGCCCGCGCGATCAGCATCGTGGGAGACGTACGGAGAATGAGTGACATCGAGCCCGCATGTGAGGGCGTCAACACGGTGTTTCACACCGCGGCCGTCATCAATACTTTGACGCTCGCCCGTCCCAGCGTCCGGCGGCACGTCTACAGCGTCAACGTCCTGGGCACCGAGTCGGTCATCCGGGCGTGCCGGGCCGCAGGAGTCGAAAAGCTGATTTACACCAGCTCGATTACGGTAGCCGTGGATGGACCGATTCGCGGAGGCGATGAATCGGCTCCATACGTGGGGCCCCACGGGCTACGCGATCTGTACTCACAAACCAAGAGCTTGGCTGAGAAGATGGTGTTGGAGGCAGACGATCCGGAGGGGCTCAGGACGGTGGCAATTCGTCCCGGGGGCGTATGGGGACCGGGCGAGGGCGCGATCGTCGTGCAAGATTTTCTGGAGCACCTCGCAGCAGGGCAGTTCAAAGCCATGATTGGCAATGGGCGCTCCGTCACCGACAACGTCCATGTCGACTCCGTAGTGGATGCGCATTTTCTGGCGGCTCAAAAGCTCACCGACGAGCCGAAGCGCGTGGGTGGTCAGGCATATTTCGTCAGTGACGACGAGCCGATCAACCCAGTCATCTGGTATCGTCCCATCGTCGAGGGGCTTGGATATAGATGGCCCAGGTTGCATGTGCCGGGGCCGCTTGCGTACGGGTTCGCGTATCTCGGCGAGCTCATGCATTACTTTGGAGGCCCATTCCCGATGCTGACCCGTCGCGGGGTTCTCGCAGTCACGAAAGACGCCTCCTTTCGCATCGACAAAGCCCGGGCCGATCTCGGCTATGCTCCCCGAATCAGCTCGGCCCGAGGGCTACCACAGCTCATGGACCAATTTCGCACCACGCACGATCGCTTCAGGGCCTCTCGATGATCAAGCTGATTTACTTGCTGTGGCCCCGCCACCCGATGGAACGACCAGAGCGCCGCATCACGCTGCTCGAGGACTGTGCCCCGCGGCTTCTCGATGCGGGTGCTCGTTACCTCACGATTCGCATCGACGATGATCAGGCGAATGTCCCGTCCCCGACGCCGACGACCAAGCTCACCGATCCGTTCGTGGGCGAGGTGAGCACATGGGTCGATGAAATCGGTGTTCGGGGTGCGCTCGAAGACATCTTGTCGGATGCGGACTTCGATTTCGCCGGCTATCGAGTGACGGAGCATTTGTACACGGAATATGGTGCCAATCGCCACGGCAGCCCGCGTGATTGGCCCGATGGCCAACGATCTCCCGGCATCGTCTCGGTAACACCTTTGGAGCGTCCTAGACGCATGGCCCGAGATCGCTGGATGAAGCACTGGTTCAATCGGCAGGGCCCGATGTCCGAGGCCATGCAACCGCGCAATCGCTACTGTCGAAATGTCGTCGAGGAAGTGCTGACTCCAGGAGCGTTTCCCTACGAAGGGATCGTCGAAGAATCCTGGCCGTCGGCAGAGCACATGACGAACCCGTTCCTGTTCTATGGTGCACGGAACCGCTTCGAGCTCGTGAAGAACATGGCGGTCATGGCTCGAAGCGTGGCCACTTTTCTTCCCATATGGAAGATCACCAGCGTCACGATGAGCGAGTACTTCGTCCGGAGCCCGCACGGCTAGCAGTTGCCTTTTTGCGCTGGACGGGGATGGCCTTTTTCGCGATGCTCCGCTCTCGATGGAAACCGATCGACGCAGCTTTCTCAAGCTTTCAGTGGCGGGGGCCACGGCTCTCTCGACGCTGAGCACCGGCGCCATGCTTTCGGGTTGCGCATCGAGCACACCGGCTGCCGGCATGAAATACCTGCGCGCCGAAGACGTGGAGCTCTTACGCGCGCTCACTCCGGCCGTGTTGAAAGGGAAGGTGAGCGCTTCCGATACGGCGGGGATCGACCAAACCCTCCACTCGTTCGATACCTTGCTCGGAGATCTTTCCGACCAAGTGGTCGGCGGTGTGCAGCAGGCTTTCGACGTCCTTTGTTTCGCGCCCACGCGAGCGTTGATGACGGGTCAATGGTCCGCCTGGTCGAAGGCCTCCGTGAAAGACGCAGAGAGGGCACTTGCGCGGCTTCGCGAAAGCAGCATCGAGCTCCTCAATGCCATTTATGCAGCGACGATCCGGCTCATCGTCAGCGCCTGGTATCTCATTCCCCAAAACGCCGCCACCGCTGCTTATCCGGGGCCGCCGAAGAAGGTGGGGGATACGGCTTCTTCCGACAACGCACAAAAAGAGGTGACCCCGTGAGAGACCTCTCCAAGCTCACCTTGGGAAGCACGACCGATCCGTACAACGATGCGGAGGCGCGAGGATGGGACATTACGGATGCCAGTGCGCTGTCGTCCTCGATCGAGCTCGAAGCCGATGTCGTCATCGTCGGCACGGGGGCCGGCGGCGGAACGGTGGCGGAGACGCTGAGTGAAGCGGGCCTACGAGTCGTGTTGCTGGAGGCAGGGCCGCTCAAGACCTCGAGCCAATTCGACATGCAAGAGCGCGGCGCATATCGCGACCTCTATCAGGAAGGCACGGGACGGGGCACCAAAGACGGCTCGATGGTGATTCTCCAGGGCCGCGCGGTCGGGGGCTCGACCACGGTCAACTGGACGACCAGCTTCCGGACGCCGCCTCAAACGCTCGAGTTTTGGGCCGAGCACATGGGTGTGAGCGGGTGTTCCGTCGAGGAGATGGCGCCGTATTTCGAGCGCATGGAGCAGCGCCTCAACATTCACGAATGGTCGGAACCACCCAATCCAAACAATGGGATGCTGCAACGGGCTGCGGAGAAGCTGGGCTACTCCTGGGCGAAGATTCACCGCAACGTGCGAGGCTGCTTGGACCTCGGGTATTGTGGGCTCGGGTGTCCCGTCGATGCCAAGCAATCCATGCTCACCACGACCATTCCGGGCGCCTTGGATCACGAGGCAAAGCTCATTCACCACGTACGGGTGGTTCGTTTGCTGCGTGAGGGCGAGGTCGTCCATGGCGTGGAAGCGGAGGCTCTAACGCCCAACGTGCGGAGTACCACCGGCCAAAAGGTCACGGTGCGTGCAACGCGTACGGTGCTCGCCGGTGGTGCGATCAACACACCTGCCATCTTGCTTCGGTCCGAGGCCCCCGACCCTTACGGCCGAATCGGCAAGAGGACCTTTTTGCACCCCACCACGTTGACGATGGCGATCTACGACGAAGAGATCGATCCGTTTTATGGGGCTCCCCAGTCCATCTATTCCGATCATTTTCAATGGCAGAGCGTTTCCGAGGGTCCCGTCAACTTCAAATTGGAGGTCCCACCGCTGCAACCCGCCTTCGCGGCGGGCTTCTATGGGGCCATGGGTGAGGAGCTCACCCGGAGCATGGACCAGCTCGATCGCACCAACTGCATGATCGCGCTCATGCGGGACGGCTTCCACGAGCAGAGTCAGGGTGGTGCGGTGGAGCTCGACGATCGAGGCCGTCCGTTGCTCGACTATCCGCTCAATGAATACCTGCTCGATGGCGTGCGGCATGCCTGGAACGTCATGACCGAGATGCAGTTCGCGACCGGGGCCAAGTCGGTGCGGCCGGCGCACAAGCAGGCCAGGCACTACGCATCGTGGAAGGAGGCCAAGGCGGCCATCGCCGAGCTCCAGGTTGCCCCCCACAAAGCCACCGTGGGAAGCGCACATGTCATGGGTGGTTGTCCAATGGGAGGTGACGAAACCCGCAGCGTCACCGATTGCGATGGCAAGTTTCGCCACTTGGACAATCTCTACATCATGGACGGCTCACTGTTTCCGACGAGCATCGGCACGAATCCGCAACTGTCCATCTACGGCCTCACGTACAAGCTGGCCACCAAGCTAAGAGATCAATTTCGCGCCTGATCAGGGCGTCTGGCCGTTCCTGAGACGGCCGGTCGCATCAGGAGCTCGAACACGACGGGATTACGGCTTTGCGGCGGCTTCGACTGCCTCGACCAAGCTCTTCGAGAACATGCGTCCCGTCAAATTGTCCCGGACTTTCTTATCCACGGCATCCCATTCGGGCTTGGCATCTCCGGCCTCGACCGGCACGATGCCCTTCTTGACGATCACGTCGTAGGCTTGCTGATCGTCCCCGCGAATGCTCTTGTTCAGGAGCTCGTGCGCTCGATCCGCAGTGCTCTGGAAGATTTCTTGGAGGTCCGGCGGCAGCTCGTCGTATTTGTCTTTTCGCATCATGGTGCCGCCAGCGATGATGGCCGAGTTGTGCGCCGTCATGTAGTCCACTCGTGTGTACCACTGAAGGGCTACTGCGGTGAGCGCGGAAGACGAGATGACGTCCACCATGCGCGTTTGAAGCGCTGGGTACACCTCCGGAACGCCCAGCCGCACCGGGCTCGCGCCGATCACCTGATAGAACTCGATGAAGATCGGGTCATCCTTCCAAACCCAGGGGCGCATCGACTTGATGTCCGAGGGCCGTTTGATCGGCTTCACCGAGAACAGCCGTGTCTTGCCTGCGTCGCCCCAGCCGACCAGCTTGAAGCCTTCCTGCTCGAACATGCTTGCGAACTTGTCGGCCATCTTCTCGCGAACTCGGTCCAGCTCTTCGTAGGTATCGAGCAAGCCCGGCAACACCAGCACGTTCATCGCCGGTACGAGCAGGCTCATGCCCGTCATCGTGACCACACCACCGTCGAGCTGCCCCACGCGCATCTTGCGGACGAAGTCGCGCTCGTCTCCCTGTGAGCCGCCCGGGTAGAAGCGCATCTTCACCTTTCCGTCGGTCTTCTTCTGGAGCGTCGAGTTCCACGCGTTGAGGATCTTCATCCACGACGAGCCAGCGGGTGCGAGCGAGGCGATCCGGAAGGTGTAAGCCGCGTCGGCTCGGGTGCTGGTGGTCGTGCCGGGCAGCACAAAGGCGGCAGCGAGGAGTAGCAAGATTGGTACAACACGACGATGCATTCTCATAACCTTTCCGCAGTGGGAGCCGAGATTCACAGGGAACTTCTCTCCCGTCAATATGAAGTATCCGCTTTTTCGCGCATTCTCGATGCTTCCTTTTCGAATCGCTGGACGAGTCGGGCGGGGTTTTTACTCACGGCGTCGCCGATTCGGACCCCTACGATGACCTTTCCGGCGTAGCTCGAGATGCTGAGGGCCTAGCCCGAGGCGCGCGGGATGCGGGACCCAGAACATCACGTCTCGAAGCCGCTTTCCCCGGAGTTGGAGCGGCTCGCGGGGCCCCGGGCCGAGGCTCAGCGCGAGGGCGAACCGCATCGACGATGCCCGGGCGTCGTGCACTCGATAAGTGACGCGACGTTCGATGTGAAACGTGTCGTCTTGCTTCCAGCTCGTATGCCCGTTGCCATCGGTGACGCGCTGCTCGAAGCGCTCGGCAAGAATACCCGGATGCGGTGTGGGTCGCGAGGTGTGCTATTCAATTCGCCCATGAGCCGACACGTCGTGGACAATCGCGAGAGCACTGCCCGCGACCACCTCGCGAACGAACGGACGTACCTGGCTTGGGTTCGGACCTCGCTGGGTCTGGTCGGCCTGGGGGTCTTGTTGGAGCGCCTAGGCGCAGGAGGCGAGCGCGAGATGACGGTCGCGGCCGGAGTGGGCTTCGTCGGTTTTGGAGGCTCGCTGCTGCTTTATGCGGTCGCCCGCTACCTTCGGGTGGCGAAAAACCTCGAAGAGGGAACTTTCCCCGTCGCGCGGCGCGGGCCGATCGCCGTCGGGATTGGTGCCTTGCTCGTGGTGGCGGGCGCGATGCTCTACGTTCTGCTGTTGCGGTGAGCGCGGCCGATGCTCAGAAATCCGTGACCGTGCCACATTTGGGCATCTTGGTCCCCATGTAAGGGTTTTGGGCCGGCTCGCCGCTTTGCACCCACTTTTGGTATCCGTCGGCCATGGGACACTGATACACATGAAGGCCCTGTTGGAGGCTGGGTGCTGCCGACAGCACGGAGACCATCGCCTGACTGACGTTGCCAAACGCCGATCTCGTTTCGGCGAGATCGCCGACGGCAAGCGTGGCCATCCGCTGGGAGGCGTCGGAGAGATTGTCGAGCGGCTCCTTCAATTCTTGCGGAGCCGTCATCGAAGCGGTTTTGGCAGCGCCTGCGAGCGCGAGCGCTTCAGCCTGGATGTTGGCGTGATCCTGGGAGAGCGCCTCACCGATTTGCTCGTAGGCCGAGATCGCCTTTTCGATGCCCTCGAGGGTCACTGCCGGTAACGTGGGCTGCGTCTCGGGAGGAGCCTGAGGCTCGTTCTTCGAGCAGGCACCCAGTAAGGCGCACACCGCAATGGTGGCCCCGATGAGGGGCCAGGCGAATCTTACACGTGTCATCTTCATCTCCTTTCTACTGTACTGCCGTGCTCCGTCGCGCAGGAAGGTAACGACCCTTCCACAGAAAGAAAACAGCAGGATACACAGTGAGCTCCAGCAAGAACGAGGTCACCAAGCCTCCGACCATGGGCGCCGCGATGCGTTTCATCACATCCGCTCCGGTTCCGGTGCTCCATAAGATGGGCAACAGAGCGATCGTGGTCGTGAGCACGGTCATCAGCTTGGGGCGGATACGTCGTGCCGCGCCGTCCACGATTGCCTCGGTGAGGTCCGCACGATCGTGAAGCTTGCCCTGCTCTTGCTTTTTGCGATGCGCGAGGGTCAGATAGAGCAGCATCACGACCCCCGTCTCGGCGTCCAGACCTGCGAGCGCAATCATGCCCACCCATACCGCCACGCTCAGGTTGTAGTCGAGGAGGAACAGCAACCAGACCGCGCCGATGAGTGAAAAAGGGACCGCGAGCATCACGATGGCCGTTTCGGTCCAGGACTTGGTGTTCCAATAGAGGAGCATCATGACCAGAAGCAACGTCACGGGCACGACCAGCTTCAGCCTTTCCTTGGCACGTTCGAGGTACCTGAACTGGCCGGCCCAGCCGAGCCACACGCCCGCCGGAAGATCGACCTCGTCGGCCACCACCGCTTTGGCTTCTCGAACGTAGTCTGCGATGGCCCGATCCGTATCGACGAAGACGAAGCTCACCAGCTTGCCGTCTTCGCTTCGAACCATCGGTGGACCGGTGACGAACTCGATGTCTGCGACTTGCGTAATGGGGACCTGAGCGCCGGTTTCCGTCCGCACCAGGATTTGCTGCAGAAGAGATGGATCATCGCGATACTCGCGCGCATAACGCACGCTGATCGGATAGCGTTCTCGCCCCTCTACCGTCTCGGAGACGGCAATGCCGCCGATCGCGGTCATGATGACTTGGTTCACATCTGCCACGCGAACCCCGTGCCGCGCCGCCTTGTCTCGATCGATGTCGAAATCGATGTAGAAACCACCCGTAGCGCGCTCCGCGAAGGCGCTCCGCGTTCCTGGAATCTTGGAAACGGCATCCTCGATCCGCAACGCGGTGCTCTCGATGGTTTCGAGATCGTCGCCAAACACTTCGATGCCCAGCGGGCTCCGGATACCGGTTGCCAGCATCTCGGTGCGCGTCTGGACCGGCATCCAGAAGATGTTGGGCATGCCCGGATAGTGCATCTTGTCGTCCATCTCCTCGATGAGCGCATCCCAGGTGAGCCCTTTTCTCCATTCGGATCTGGGTTTGAGAACGATGGTAATTTCCAACATGCCTATCGGCGCTGGATCGGTAGGCGTTTCCGCCCTTCCGGCCTTTCCGAACACCGACGCCACTTCTGGAAACTCCTTGAGGTCACGGTCCATGGCCTGAAGGATGTTGGCCGCTTCGGTTATCGACATTCCAGGTGGTGCCGTGGGCATGTACAAAATGGTGCCCTCATTGAGGGGTGGCATGAACTCGCTTTGCAGTCGCAAAAACGCCGGGATGGTGAGCGCCATTGCGGTGAGGGCGAAGGCCACCACCGACCATCGGTGAGCCACGACGAAGCGGACGACGGGTACGTATGATGCGACCAACCAGCGGTTCAGAGGGTTTGCTTCTTCGCGTCGAATCTTTCCGCGGATCATCAAGGCGGCCAACGCGGGAATCAGGGTCACCGAAAGAACGGCGGCAAACCCCATGGAATAGGTTTTGGTGAAAGCAAGCGGTTTGAAGAGTCGGCCCTCGGTGCTTTGCAGGGTGAAAACAGGCAAGAACGAAACCGTGATCACCAGTAGAGAAAAGAAGATGGACGGGCCCACCTCCTGCATGGCAGTGACGATGGTTTCGAAGCGGGATTTGTGACGTCCTTCTGAGTCCCAAGCCTCGAGGTTCTTGTGGATGTTTTCGATTACGATGATCGACGCATCGACCATGGCCCCAATGGCCACCGCGATACCCCCGAGCGACATGATGTTTGCCGTCAGGTTTTGGTAGTACATCGGAATGAAGGAGAGAATCACTGCGAGCGGCAACGTGATGATCGGCACCAGAGCGCTTCTCACGTGCAGCAAGAACACAAAAATGACCACGCTGACTATGATCATTTCCTCGACGAGCGTGTGTCGAAGCGTGTGGATGGCGCGCTTGATCAAATCCGAGCGATCGTAGGTGATGACCAACTCGACACCGTCCGGAAGGCTGCTCTTCAAGGCGTCGATTTTCTCTTTGACCGCATCGATGACGGAAAGCGCATTCTCTCCGTAGCGCATCACCACGATCCCGCCGACCACCTCCCCTTTGCCGTCGAGCTCGGCGATGCCCCGTCTCATTGCCGGGCCGATGCTCACGACCGCCACGTCCTGCACGAGAACCGGCACACCACCTTCTCCGAGCTTCAGAGAGATCTTGCGAAGATCGTCTTCATTTTGGATGTAACCGCGTCCACGGATGATCTGCTCGTGACCGGCAATTTCAATCGTCCGCCCTCCCGTGTCTTGGTTCGACTCGCGCACGGCTCGGGCGACTTCACCGATGCCGATCCCATAGGCGCGCAGCCGGACGGGGTCGACCTGGACTTGATACTCCTTGACGAAACCGCCTACGGACGCCACCTCGGCGACGCCCGGCACGCTTTCGAGCGCGTAGCGAAGATTCCAATCCTGAAAGGATCGCAGCTCCTGTAAATCGTGCTTCCCGCTCTTGTCGACCAGCGCGTATTCGAAGACCCATCCTACTCCCGTGGCATCCGGACCCAGGGTAGGGCGCACGCCCTCTGGGAGCTCCGGAAGGGCCGAGCTCAAATACTCGAGCACTCGGCTCCGCGCCCAGTACATGTCCGTGCCGTCTTCGAAGATCACCGAAACGAAAGACAATCCGAAGAAGGACTGGCCGCGAACGAATTTGACTCGGGGAGCGGCCAAAAGAAACGTGGATATCGGGTAGGTAATTTGATCTTCGACCAGATCGGGGCTTCTGCCTTGCCATTCGGTGAAGATGATCACCTGAGTGTCCGAAAGGTCGGGAATCGCATCGAGAGGAGCATTGCGCAGCGAGTAGTACCCCCACGCTGCTGCCCCGAGAACGAAGAGGAGCGTCACGAAAGGTTGGCGAGCGCTCGCCTCGATCAGTCGGGCGACGAACGTTTTCTTCTGCGGTTCGTCCTCAGTGGGCGTCACGGGTGCCTCCCCAATACTTGGTTGCGGAGCGGATGCGGCTCTCTGCGGCGATTAGGAAGTTGCCGGAAGTCACGACCAGATCGCCCGGCTGAAGACCTCGCGTCACCTCGACGTATCCATCGGCACGCGCACCGACTTCGATCTCTTGGGGACGGAGCCGGCCCTCTCCGAGGTCCACGAACACGAGTCGGCGCGGTCCCGTGTAGATTACGGCGGAGTCCGGGATGGCGAGCCTTTCGCCGAGATCGACCTTTATCTCGACGTTCGCGTACATGTCGGGCTTGAGCACGAGGCTGGGATTTTTCAGAGCGACCCGGATCCGCGCGGTTCGGGTGGCGCCGACGATCGTGGGATAGATGTAACCCACACGTCCTTCGAACGTTTCACCGGGCACGTACGAAAGCTCCACGAGCACCTGCTGATTCACCCGAACCTCGGGCAAATCCGACTCGAACACGTCTGCGTCGATCCAAACTCGGCTCAAATCGGCGATCCGGTAGACCCGGGTTCCGGCTTCGACCCGACCTCCCTCGACGATGTCCTTGTCGATCACATAACCCGTGGCCGGCGAAGGTACGGGAACGTACTCCCATGCCTTGCCCCGCCGCTTGAGCTCCCGGATTTGGGAGTCGCTCATGCCCAGGAGCCGAAGCCGCTGCTCCGAGGCGCCGGCGAGCTCCACCAACGCTTCGGAACCCTCTTCGCGAGTTCGCCTGACCGCGGTCAGGTACTCGCGCTCGGCGGCATATAGCTCGGGACTGTAGAGGGTAAACAGGGTTTGACCCTTCTTTACGCGTTGCCCCGTCTCGTCTACGAAGAGCTTTTGGATCCAGCCGCTCATTCGAAGATTGACGTCGGCCAGTAGCGTCTCGTCTATCTTCACTTGACCCACGGCACGGATGTGCCGTGATAGCTCCCGAGGTTCAGCCCGCTCGGTCCTCACGCCGATCTGTTGACGGCGCACCTCGTCTACGACCACGGTGCCCGTTTCCAGATCTTCGCGTGTCACTGGTGTGAGCTCCATACCGCAGATCGGACACTGCCCCGGCGACGATTGCCGCACTGAGGGATGCATCGGGCAGGTGTAATAGGCAACATCGCCCTCCGGGGCTTGCCCGACGTCATGCTGGTGCTGGTCGGCTGGTGCCGCCTCTCCTCGATGGCGAACGAGCAGCCAGGCTCCTGCGCCCAGCGTCGCGAATAGCAAAACGCCGATGACCGGCCAGTAACGGCGCGTCATGCGCGAATCATGGGAGCTCATTTCGCCCTCCTTCATTCCCGATGACGGGGAGCACGCCTCGCGCCCGGTCGAGCTCCGCGGCGCGCTTACCGAGGCTTGCCAGGGCGTCCTCGTACTGAATTTCCAGAGTGCGAAGCGAGCGCTCCGCGTCGATCAACGCCTGAAAACTGTTTCGCCCGGTCTCGTAGCCAAACTCGGCTGCATCGATTTGCGCACGCGCTGCCGGGATCAAGCGCCGTTGATACAGATGAACGACGTGCTGAGCCTCCAGGAGCCGCTTGCGCGCTTGGTCCACCTCGACCCGTACATCGTCTCGCGTTGCCGACACCTCTGCTTCCGCGCGTTCAGCACGTGCTCGAGCCTGCTCGACAGCGCCTTTTCTCGCCCGGATCTGCAGCGGGAGGTTGAGGGAGACGCCCGTCATCCACTGGTGTTGCGTCTGCGCCCACATCGAATTGTACTCACCCATCAGGCCGATTGCCGGCGCATAGTTTCGCTTTGCGAGATCGACTGCAGAGTCGGCCGCCTGGAGCTGGGATTGTGCCGCATGGAGCTCAGGTCGGCCCTCGATCGCTTCCCGTTGCAAGCTCTCGGTGCCGGCGACGTCGAGATCGGGAGGCTTCATTCGCGGCGGCGGTGCGGGAAGCGGCACGTCGGGACGCTGGTGCAGCAGACCGTTGATTTCGGCGATGATGACGTCTCGCTGTGACTCGAGCATGACCCGTTCATGGACGATGTGGGCTAGCTCCACCTCGGCTTGCAACGGGTCCTGTTGCGAGACTCTTCCAGCCTCGTATTGCACCATCGCGCTCGCACGGATGTCCTCGATGAGCTGGCGGTGCTCGTCGTTGAGCTCGAGTAGGCGCGTCGCCCGATAGTATTCATCGAATAGTGACGAAGCCATCAACGCGAGCGTCAGTCGCACGCTCTGGTAGTCAGCCTGCTTTGCGTCGGCCTGCGCCAACGCGACTTCTCCCGCGAAGCGAAACTCGCCGGGCGTAGGGAAGCGTTGCTCGAGCTTCACGACTTGACCGAACCGGACCTGGCTCGAGCCAATGCTCAGGGGAGCCAGCGTGTAACTGGCTCTGGTGTCTTGGAGCGATCGAGCCTGCGGATACTCGGCCAATGCCGCGCGCCAGGCCTGTCGAGCCGCTTCCAGGTTCGGGTTTCGCTCGAGTACCGCCCGAACCAACGCTTTTCGTCGAAGCGGGCCATCGGGCGTGAATGCAACGGGCTCACCGGCAACAGGTCCACTTCTGCTCTCCCTTTGGGTCTCCCTGAGCGCGCTTTGCAGTTCCTCGTAACGTTCATGCTGCCCATGGGCGCAGCCGCTCCATTGCACGCTGCACACGATCCACGGCATCGTGACCGCAATTCTCGTCAACCGTTTCATTGCTCCTCGCTCCTTGTTCCTGTCGACACGTAACCCAGGGCCGCGCCGACTCGCGCGGACCCAACTCGAACGACGCAAAGCGCCGTTCAGCCCAACACGCGCGGACGGATCAAATCAGATAGGAACAGTGCCAAACGAAGAGTGGAGGCCCGTGCTCCCCGGGCGAGCCGCGCGCCAAAGGAGCGCGGTCTTGCGTTGCAGACTGCGGAGCAAACACGGAAGTCGCAACGGCTGTCAACGAAGAAACGGGCGCGTCGACGTGAAGCTTCCCTTGGTCCGTGGTGGCGCTCGGACGTTCGCCTTGCAAGAGGGTGGCGCCGCAGCAGTCGTCGATTGCCTTGAGCTGGACGGGCGGCCCGTCGTTCGCCTCGTGGCAGCAGCAAGTGGCCTCGACGAGGCCTTTCATGCCGCAAAGGTGAAGCGCTGCACCTCCCGCTATCGACGTGAGCACCAACACCGCCGCCAAAAGACTGGTCGCGCGCCTTTGCATTGCCTTTTCCCATCTTACCACATGCGCGGCTTGTCAACCCAGCGGGCGATTGGCGCGAGCAGTGGTAGGCTCCTCAGACGATGGAAACAGGGCGCCCCAGAGAATCTTCGACAGGGTCCGCGCCAAAGAAAGGCGTCCGAGAGTGGACCTGCCCCATGCACCCCGAAATCCTTCGGCCCGGGCCTGGAACCTGCCCCATTTGCGGAATGGCGCTCGAGCCTCGTCGGGTCGCTGTGGAGGAAGAATCTGCCAATCCCGAGTTGGCTGATATGACGCGCCGGTTCTGGCTGGCCGCCGCGTGTTCCGTGCCCCTGTTGGCCATCACCATGAGCGACATGCTGCCGGGGCAGCCGATCTCGACGCTTCTTTCTCCGCGGGGTCGTACCTTGATCGAGCTGGGGCTGGCCACGCCCGTATGCTCGTGGTCCGCGTGGCCGTTCTACGTGCGATTCGCCCAATCGCTGAAGAACAGGAATCCCAACATGTTCACGCTGATCGGGTTGGGGGTGAGCGTGGCTTATGGGTACAGCGTCGTCGCCGCCCTGGCGCCTCAGCTTTTCCCTGCGTCGTTTCGACAGTCCGGCGGCCAAGTTGCCGTCTATTTCGAGGCAGCTGCCGTGATCGTCACGCTCATTCTGCTTGGTCAGGTCCTCGAGCTTCGCGCTCGGAGCCAAACCGGTGCCGCCATCCAGAAGCTTCTCGGGCTTGCGGCCAAATCCGCGCGGCGTATTCGAGATGACGGCGCAGACGAAGACGTGCCGCTCGATGCTGTTCGCGTCGGGGATCGTCTACGGGTACGTCCTGGCGAAAAGGTGCCCGTCGATGGCGTCGTCCTCGAGGGATCGAGTGCAGTCGACGAGTCGATGGTGACCGGTGAATCGATCCCGGTCGAAAAGCAGTCGGGGGACCGTGTGATTGGCGCGACCGTCAACGGGACCGGCATGCTCGTCATACGCGCGGAAAAAGTGGGCGACGAAACCCTTCTGTCCCGAATCGTGGACATGGTCGCAGAGGCTCAGCGAAGCCGCGCTCCGATTCAACGGCTCGCGGACGTCGTTTCCGCGTATTTCGTACCCATCGTGATCGCCGTCGCGGTTCTGACCTTCGTGGTCTGGGCGCTGGTGGGGCCCGAGCCCCGCATGGCTCATGCCTTGATCAACGGGGTCGCCGTTTTGATCATTGCTTGTCCTTGCGCGCTCGGCCTGGCCACGCCGATGTCCATCATGGTCGCCATGGGGAAAGGCGCCGGCCTTGGCGTGTTGTTCAAGGATGCGGAAGCCATCGAAGTAATGCGCAAAGTCGACACCCTGGTGGTGGACAAGACCGGTACGCTGACCGCAGGCAAACCGAAGCTGGTCACCGTCGAGGCGATTTCCGGGGTCGACTCGAATTGGCTGCTTGCGGTTGCCGCAGGCCTCGAACGCCCGAGCGAGCATCCCTTGGCCGATGCCATCGTCGATGGGGCCCGAGACGAAAGCGTGACACCTCTCGACGCGGAATCGTTCGAGTACCGTCCGGGCAAGGGCGTCTGCGGCCGCGTGGACGGGCAAGCCGTTGCGCTCGGCAATCAAACGCTTCTGGAGAGCCTGGGTATCTCCCCAGGTCCCCTGCAAGAACGAGCCGAAGACCTTCGCCGCCAAGGTCAGACCGTCATGTTCGTCGTCATCGGTGACGCGGTCGGCGGCATCCTCGGCGTCGCGGACCCGATCAAAGACAGTACGCCTGACGCCATTGCCGCGCTCCACGAGGAGGGGATGCGAATCGTCATGCTCACCGGCGATAGCCAGCAGACTGCAGGCGCGGTGGCAGCCCGGCTATCCATCGATGAGGTGATCGCGGAGGTGCTGCCGGATCAGAAGGCAGAGGTCATTCGGCGTTTGCAGCAGGAGGGAAAGGTGGTCGCGATGGCCGGAGATGGCATCAACGATGCGCCGGCATTGGCACGCGCCGAGGTTGGCATTGCGATGGGAACCGGTACGGACGTAGCGATCGAGAGCGCCGCGGTGACCCTAGTCAAAGGAGATCTCCGCGGGATCGTCCGGGCTCGCCGTCTGAGCAGGGCCACCATGGCCAACATCAAGCAAAATTTGTTTTTTGCGTTCGTGTACAACTCCCTGGGGGTGCCCATCGCGGCTGGCGTCGCGTATCCCGTATTTGGCGTACTGCTCAGTCCGATGATCGCGGCTGCTGCAATGAGCTTCAGCTCCGTCTCGGTGATCGCCAATTCACTCCGGCTGCGCGGGCTGGAGATTTGATCGTCGCGACTACCAGTGAATGCCGTGCATGATGTGCGCGAATGCCACGGCCTCTGGACCGGGTGGCGCATGCTCTTCTCCCTGGCCCTTGCGGGGAGAGTCCGGAAAGAGGCGATAGCCCGTATTGAGCACGCGATCGATGATCTTGGGAGCGAGCGCATAACTCACCTCTCCGAAGATACCGAGTCTGGTGGCGACGCGCTTTTTCCGGTTGATGATTCCATCGATGATCATGTCGACGGCTTCATCAGGCGTTCGGGTCGGGAAAGCCTCGTAGATCTTGGTCGGCGCAATCATCGGGGTGCGAACCAGCGGCATGTAGACGGTGGTGATGCAAATGCCATCGGCTACGATTTCGCTTGCTATGGACCGGCTGAAGGCATCGAGTGCGGCCTTGCTTGCCACATATGCGCTGAACCTCGGCGCGTTGGTCTGAACGCCAATGCTGGAGATGTTCACGATCTGACCTTGCTTGCGCTTTCGCATCGTGGGCAACAAACCCAAGATCAATTTCAGCGAGCCGAAATAGTTGAGCTGCATGGTGCGCTCGAAGTCGTGAAAGCGATCATAGGAGTGCGAGACTCCACGACGGATGGAGCGTCCGGCATTGTTGACCAGTAAGTCGACGTGACCATGCTCATCGAGGACTTCTCGAACCAGCCGGTCGACGTCCTGCAGGTCCGACAGGTCGCAGGGATGAACGAGCGATTCTCCGCCGCGGCTGTCGATGATCCGTTGCACGCGTTCGAGCTTTTCGCGCGAGCGGGCTACGAGTAAGACTCTGGCGCCGGCGGTGGCGAGTCGAATGGCCAACGCTTCTCCGATGCCGCTCGATGCGCCGGTGACCAACGCGACCTTGTTGGCGATTTGGCCCTGCAAGGTCCGATCTTGAAAAAGATCCGGATCCATGTGCCGCTCCCAGTAATCCCAAATCTTCCAGGCATACTGTTCGAGCGGCGGGCACCGAACGTCGGTTCGCGCGAGCGCTGCCTCGGTCTCGCGCGTGTCGAACGTAGACCGCCAATTCACGTAAGGCAGAACGGACTCTGGAATTCCAAGCTCTTCCATCAGCTCGCGCCGGGCCGTCTTCACGGCCGGCATGGCCCCCAACAATGCGGTGAGGCCGCTCGGCACCAGCTTCAGAACTCGTGGATCGATTCGTGCATCGAAGCTAGGCGCATGAGCGGCTTCGCAGAAGAGGTTCAGGGCGTCGCCGAAGCTTCTCGGGTTCGGGTCCGTTAGGTGAAAGGTATTGCTCCGAGCGTCATCGAGGTGCGCGATCGCATCCATCGCTCGCGTCACGTAATCGACCGGCACGATGTGGAGCCTCGATCCCTCGAAACCGAGCAAGGGAAACCACTGAGGCAGCAAGCTTCGCAATCGCTGGATCGACTTGAAGGCGTAGTAGATCCCGTCGATCTTCTCTGCTTCGCCGGTCATCGAAGAGCCGATGACGACGCCTGGGCGGTAGATTCGATAGGCCGTTTGACACTCCTCTCGAACCGCCTTTTCTGCCAAGAACTTGGTCAAGAAGTAAGGGTGCTTGTGCTTTTGCCCCTCGTCGAACATGTCTTCTCGAAAGTAACCCTTGTAGTCGCCTGCGACCGCAATCGAGCTCACGTAGTGCAAGGTCGCATCGAGGGCTTCGGCGAGCCGGCAAGCGTTTCTCGTGCCCTCCACGTTGGCGACCTGACTTTCTTCGAGCCGTGCTCTCATGTCGTAGAGCGCAGCCAGATGGAATACGTGATCGACCGATCCCGCTAGCGAATCGATCGTGCTGGTCGGTACGCCGCACAAAGGCTCGCTGATGTTCCCGGGAATCACCTCGATCTGCGAGCGCGCCGAAGGCCAACGTGTTTCGACGAGATCTCGAAAACCTCGAGTCGAAGAGGGCAGGACCACGCAGTGGATGGGCTTGCCGCGTCGAATCAGCACGTCGAGCAGATGCTTGCCGATGAAGCCGCTGGCTCCTGTCACGAGATACATCGGGCCTCCTCAGGGGTTATCAGACAGGTGACAATATCCGCGATGGGGTCCTTACGGCAACACGCGTAGGTCGAACATGCCGACCAGGTCCATGGTCAGAAAATCGCGTTGGTTTTCGCCCGCTTCGTAGATGCCGTCGACCGCATCGGAGATCGGCGACAGGTAAAAGAACATACCGGTCAGATTCACTTGGAGCGCCACCCTGGCGCCGTCGGTGATGGTCCGCGGTCCTTCGGGAAAGAGCGTCTCTCCGGTCATCGTGAGCTGCGAGGTGGCCCGAATCGATTCCGTGCCCCCCAGGGATCGAAGCTCGACGTCCAGCATTTTGCCACCTTCGGCTGGCGGTCCCAACTCGATGCGCAAGCCGCTAAATTCGCCGGTTGGCACCGGAGCATCAATCGATATTTGTTGCTGCGGCATCGAAAGGTCGAGCACGTTCGGGCCTAGGACAAGCACCGGTCCGTCAACGGTAACCAAGGAGATCGATCGAAGGGAGATCGTTCCAGCCGTAAGCTGCAGCTCTCCATCTTCGGAGACGATTCGATCTTGCGACTTCACGGCAATCGCCAGCGATTCCGGCGTCTCGGCGGAGTCGCCGCACGACAAGAGCATGCATGTCATCCCAAACAGGGGAGCGCTGGTGAGTACTCGCAATGAGGTCTCGCTTCGCCGAGATACGAGAAAAGTACGTCTCGCTCCCCGAGACTACACCTCTCGCGCGATTCTGCACATGGCTGATGAACCCGGGAGTCGAGAAAGGCCTCTGCGTCCCTAACGGATGACCACCGGGCTCGGGTCAGGGGGATCACCGAGAAGCTGCCGGTTCGAGGCCGGCTGTCGTCCGTTTGCCTCCCGAATGCCGAACTCCGCGGCGAGCTCCGCGGCGATCCAGACGCGCCCCGAACGCTTCATACGCTGCGGGTCGGTATGCAGGGCATGGATGACCCGACCGATCAGCTCGGGGCTTTCGGCATTGGCGAGAAATTTTCCGTAGGGGCCCTTCAGCGCCTCGGGGTGATTAAAAAGCGGCTCGTTTCGCTCCGTTCGCACGAAGCCGAGCCAAAGGCTCACGGAAGCCACATCGTGATCCCGGAAATCGACGGCCATGTCCATGGCCATTTTGTCCACCCCCGCTTTGCCCGCTCCGTAAGCCGGTCCGTGCATGTAGCAGCGTCCGCCGTAGCTCGAGGTGAAGACGACCAGGCTGCGTCCGGTTCGCACCAGCAAGGGAGCCGCAAAGTAAGTCGCGACGTAATGGGAGCGCTGGCCCACGTCCAAAATGCGCACCAGGTCCAGCGGCTTTTCCCAAAACGGACCCGGTTTGGCCAATTCCCGAGGGATCGTGGTGGCATTGTTGACCAAGACGTCGAGACGACCCTGCTCATCCCCGACCCGTTCGAACAATCGCCGAGCTTGGTCGTCGTCCGAGTGATCGCAACTCACGGCGATGCCTCGGCCTCCTGCTTCGGTCACGGCCTGGGCGGTCTCTTGCACCGTTCCTCCGAGCGGATGGCTCTGGCCGTCCGCGCTTCGACCGGTCACGTAGACCGTGGCACCTGCGGCGCCGAGCGCCATCGCGATCCCCTTACCAACCCCTCTGCTTGCGCCCGTGACGACTGCTACTTTGTTTTCGATGTGGTCCATCCTCGGCCTTCTAGCACGAGAGTCGTCCTCTTCTATACTGCCGCCCAATGAACGATCCGGTGCGATCCGTCGGCCCGAAACGATATTTCATCCAAGGCCGGACCGTGGCCATGCCATGCGTCGTTCGCGACGCCTGCGCAGGCACCGCAACTTGGCTGGTGAGCTCGCGAGCCGCCCAGGCGCTGTTGCCGGGCCCCGAGCTGCAGGTGGCCGAGGTCGCGCCCGGGCGCGGGCTGCTCAGCATCGCGTGCATCGACTATCGAGACAACGACCTCGGCGACTACAACGAAGTGTCGGTCGCCATCTTCGTTCGCAATCGGAGCCCACGGCGCACGATTCCCTACTTTGGATCCATAGTCGACATGCTACGCGGGGTTCTGCCCACACACATCCTGCATTTGCCGGTCGACCAATCCTTTACCTGCGAAGCGGGACGCACGATTTGGGGATTCCCCAAGACCGTCGACGACATCGACTTCGACACGAGCGGAGACCGGGCGCGCTGTGTGTGGAACAAGGATGGTCACACCGTGTTGAAGCTGAGCCTTCCACGTGGAGGGCACCGTACGCTGCCAGAGCAGACACTGCGGACCTACAGCTATGTCGACGGCGTGTTGCACGCAACGCGTTTCACCTCGGGTGCAGAGGACTTCGGCATTCGTTTGGCCGGTGCGCAAATCGAGCTCGGCGCACACCCCATCGCGGACGAGCTCCGGTCGCTAGGGCTGCCCAAGCCGGCCCTGATGAGCATGTGGATGGGGAAGATGCGAGGCTGCTTCGAAGCGCCGGAGCGGTGCTGACAGTCGGGGTCGGTCTCAGCCTTCGGATTGCTTGACCTTCTTCAGTGCCGAAACCCCCTCCGCGATGTATTGGATCACGCTGGTCGCAATCGTGACGAGCACCGCGGCACCGAGGAGCTCCAGCCAGGCCATCGGCGGCCAGCCACGCCAAGCATGGGCGATCACCAGAAGCGCGAGTGCAATCTGAAGGACCGTATTGAGCTTGCTCGCAAGCGTCGGATTGCCGTGGACCGGCTCGACCAGTGCTTGGTAGGCAATGATGCCAGCCACGATGACCACATCACGTCCAATGACCACAGCCGTGAACCAGATCGGCACCCAGCCCAGCCAACTCAGTGTGAGGAAGAGGCTGAACATCAGAAGCTTGTCAGCGGCCGGGTCGAGCAACCCTCCGAGCCTCGTTCGCCAATCGAAGCGGCGGGCCAGATACCCATCGAGGGCGTCCGAAAGGCCGGCGGTCAGGATGAGAAGCAGCGCGAGCCCGTAGTCGTTCTCCAGCAGGCTCCAGATGATCGGAGCGACCAGAAGGATCCGCAGGATGCAAATCAGGTTCGGTATCTGCTTCAGCTTCACGAGAGACCGTGGGCTCTATCTAGCCGTGAGCTTGGTGTATCCCTTGGTCAGCTCCTGGTAACTCGAAGGCAGGAGGCGCACCATCCAATCGAAGATCCGGGCGTCGGGGCCTATCAAGACGCGCCGTTTGTTCGCTCGAACGCCGTCCAAGATGACGCGCGCTGCCTTGTCTGCACTGGTGATGAACGCCTTTTCGAATTTTTCGCTTGCGGTGAGCTCGTCGATGCCGAGGTCACGGATGCTTTGGTCCATGCGTGCAGATCGAGCGATCGAGGTCTTGATGCCGCCCGGGTGTACGCTGGTGGCGCTTACGCCGCACTTCATCATCTCTAGCTCTTGGCGCAAGCATTCGGTGAAGCCGCGCACGGCAAACTTCGCGGAGTTGTAAGCCGCCTGGCTCGGGATGCCTGCCAAGCCGAAGATGCTCGAGATGTTCACGATGTGGCCCTCGCCCGATGCTTTGAGATGGGGCAGGAAGGCCTTGGTTCCATGGACGACACCCCAAAAATTGATGCCCATCAACCATTCGAAGTCTTCGTAGCTCATCTTTTCGATGGTGCTGCTCAAGGCAACCCCAGCGTTGTTGAAAATGAGGTTGGCCTTGCCGTAATCCTCGACCACCCGATCCGCCCATGCATACACCGCCTGCCGGTCTGCAACGTCGATCCTTTCGGATGTCACCCGGACGTCGAGGGACCGCGCCCGATCGACCGTCTCTGCAAGCCCTTGCTCATTCACGTCGGACAGAGCGAGATGACAACCCCGTCTTCCGAGCTCGAGCGCCAGCGCGCGCCCAATACCGGACGCAGCACCCGTGATGGCAGCCACCTTCTGTTCGAAGCTCTTCATCGCTCCCTCCCTGGTTGATTGGTAGCCGATGATCACGGGTAGGAAAAGCCCCCGAGCAAAACATGTGTTATGGGGCTGATCGTGTGGTCCGAGTCCGTGAAGACGCAGGAAGTGGTGAGTGCGTTTTGCGACGATGCGCTCGGCACAGCCGACGCGGTCGAGGTCGCAAGACGGATCCGGGTTGGCGAGATCAGTGTTGCCGAGGCAGTGGAGGCCGCGATCGGGAGAGCCGAAAGGGTCAACCCGTCTCTGAACGCGATTGCCGCACCCCTCTTCCAAAGTGCGAGGCAGCGGTCTGTCGCCCCGCCGGAGGGTCTGTTTCGAGGGGTCCCCACGTTCGTCAAAGATACCGACGAGGTGGCAGGATCCCCTTGGTCGTTCGGCTCCCGTGGCTTGCCCCGGCAGCCTTCCACCAAGAGCTCGCCTTTCGTGGAGCAGTTTCTATCGCTTGGCCTCGTCAATCTCGGAAAGACGACCACGCCCGAGTTTGGACTGACCGGGACCACCGAAGCGCTGCTGCACGGTCCCACCCACAACCCGTGGAAGCGAGGGTTTTCTCCCGGAGGCTCTTCGGGTGGCTCGGCGGCACTCGTGGCGGCGGGCGTCGTGCCGATTGCCCATGCCAACGACGGCGGAGGATCGATTCGAATCCCCGCATCGTGTTGCGGTCTCGTAGGGCTCAAGCCGTCGCGGGGGCGCTTGGCGGACATCGAGGGATCGGGGCTGCTTCCCGTCAAGATCCTTCATCAGGGGATGGTCAGCCGAACGGTTCGCGATACGGCCTCGTTCCTTTACGGGGCCGAGCAGTACCGACGTAATGCGAGGCTTCCCGAAATTGGTCTGGTGACGAGCCCCGGCAGGCGTCTGCGCATCGGTTTCTTCGTCGAGCTGGGCAAGCAGACGCCGGCCCATCCGGAATGCGTGGAGGCGGTCCGCGATGCGGCGTCGCTCTGTGAGAGCCTCGGCCACAGGGTGGAAGAGGTTGCCATTCCGTTCGACGAAGGTTTCCACGAAGACTTCTTTTTGCTGTGGGCGACCATGGCCTTCGCCATCACTCGGTTCGGAAAACGGCTCATTCACCCCGGGTTCGACAGTCGCCAAGTCGAGCCGTTCACCGAGGGGCTCGCCCGCCACTGCAAAGACAACGCGCTCGCGGTGCCCAAGGCCATCCGGCGGCTACGCAGATTCGCGGCGGAGTACGATCGCGGGTTCGATGAGTACGACGTCCTGATGAATCCGACCCTGGCCACGCCTCCGCCCGAGCACGGGTTCATAGGGCCCAATGTGCCCTTCGACGTGGCGCTCGAACGCTTGAAGTGGTTCATCCCGTTTACGCCCGTGCAAAACGTGTCGGGCACTCCGGCCATTTCGCTCCCGCTTTCCAAAAGCAGCAATGGCCTTCCCATTGGGGTTCAGCTCGCATCGCGACTCGGCGGCGAGCGGACGCTGCTCGAGCTCAGTCTCGAGATCGAAGCTGCAGCGCCGTGGCGAACCCTGGCGGCCTAGCGCCCGAAACCCTCACGGCTTGGGAAGGGCTTCATGCTTGTCGAGATCCGCTGCGGAAACGTACCAGGGAGCTCTCGATCCAAAGAACACGTTGAATTGCGGACGAATACCCGGGTCGTCCAATAGCGTGCCTGCTCCGACGACCATCGCCTTACCATTTCTCGTCAGCCAGGGCATGGCCGAGCCACACTCCGTGCAAAAGGCAGTACTCCAGTACTTGGCGCTAGGCAGCTCGTACCGCTTGACCTTGTCTTCGCCCTGCTCCCATTGGAACTGCTCGACCGGAACGAAGATGTTCGCGGCGTGCGCCGAGCCTGTTTTTTTTCGGCACCGGCTGCAGTGGCAGTACTGAAAGCCACGATAGGGACCCTCGATGACGAAGGTCACTGCACCACATACACACGAGCCTCGGCACGGCATGAGCTAACGAGTACCGAAGGGTGTCTCGGGTTGCAAGGGGAAACGGTCTACCTGACCAAGGAGCTAGGGCGATGCTCCCAACCACCCGCGACGTCGAAAAAAGAAGATCAATCCTCCGGCCAGGAGCACCATCAGCACGAGCACGGCGGGGTATCCGTACGCCCATTCCAGCTCGGGCATGTTGAAGGGCGAGACGTCTGGGTCGAAGTTCATGCCGTAGAGGCTCGCGATGAAGCTCAATGGCATGAAAAGCGAGGCAAAGACCGTCAGCACCTTCATGACCTCGTTCAGCCTCTGACTCGCCAGGCTCAAATGAATCGACACGAGCGCGGAGACGGTATCGCCGTAGCTTTCGGTGACTTCGTTCAGTTGAACGATGTGGTCTTGGCAGTCTCGGAGGTAGATCTTGGTCTCGTCCGAAACCAGTGTGCCAGCAAGGGACGCCATGGCCGCTACGGCGTCTCTTGCCGGAGCTAAGTTGCGACGCAGTTGGTTGAGATCGCCGCGAAGATCGAGTAGGCGCTGGACCACGGCCGGGTCCGAGCTACTCAACACCTCGCGCTCCATCTCATCGAGGCGATCGCCCATCGAATCGGCAAGCGGCAGATAGTCGTCGATGGCGGCGTCGAGCAGGGCGTAGGCCAGGTAGTCTGGACCGCTTTGACGAACGCGCCCCTGGTTGCGCCGGAGGCGCTCCCGGACCGAATCGAAGCAGTCGCCTTCCTCCTCCTGAAACGTCAAGACGAAGTCGCGGCCGAGGAACATGCTCACCTGCTCGAAAACCATGCCGCCCTGCCGCAGATGCGGAATCCTCACGACGATGAACAAGGTATCGCCGTACACCTCCGCTTTGGGACGCTGGCGTTGGTGCAGGACATCTTCGACGGCCAGGGCGTGAAGACTGAAGCTGGTGACGAGTCGCTTGAGGGCGTCCGCACTGCCCAACCCAACCACGTCGAGCCAAAGCACTTTGTTCTGCTCTCGGGCAAGCTTTTCCCTCGGAATGGAGCCTTCGAAATGCTCCTCATGCAGCGTTTGGGCGTTGTATACCGTGCGGCGGACGACGGTGGGGGCAGCCTCGGGGTGAGGTTCGAGAGCCCCTGGGGGCGAGCCGATTCGGTAGCGGTTACCGAGGTCCAGGTAGTGGCGTGAGTGGCGATGCTTACGGCGAGATTTGGTCATGCGGAGCGACGTCAGTATACGTGGCGAAACCTCGATCTCCCAAGGATTACAGAGCGGAGAAAGGGGCGACGCTCTCAGCCCCCGGTCCGAGCCACATGGGCAATGGCGTCGCCGCGATGCACGAGCGCCGAGGTCGTGTGTCCGATGACGATCCCGGAGCTGTTCGACCTCACCATGGATCGGTCACGCCCGAGGGCGTCGAAAATGACGGCGAGGCCTTCCCCCGCGTGGACCTCCGCTCCGGGGCTCACCATCATTTCGCAAAAACCCGTGCGCCTCGCCCTGACCCAGGAGCTGGCTCGGTAGATTTGAGGCTCGCGTTCGGCCGACTCGACGCCGTACTCGATCATGCCGAGGGCTTTGATGACCCGCATGACTCCGCCAACGCCCAGGTGAATGGCTTGCGAGTCGAAGCGGTTTGCTTCGCCGGCCTCGTAGAGCAAGACGGTCTTGCCGAGCTCTGCGGCCGCCGCACGAAGCGATCCATCGCGCAAACGCGAGTGTAGCAAGACCGTCGCGCCGAATTCCAACGCCAACCGACGCGTTGCAGGCTGGTCCAAGTCCGACCTCACCTGAGGCAGGTTCACTCGACCATCGGAGCCCGTATGCAGGTCCAGTCCCACTTCTGAACGGCTCACCACTTCCTTCATGAAGAGATGTGCCAATTGGGACGCAGTCGAGCCGCGCTTCGAGCCCGGGAAGCTGCGGTTGAGATCGCGGCGGTCTGGCAAATAACGCGATTCCTGTATCAACCCGAAAACGTTGAGCACGGGCACTGCCAAAATCGTGCCCGAGAGGTCTTTCGGATCGATCCTGTCGAGCACGTGGCGAACGATGGGCACCCCCAATAGCTCGTCTCCGTGCACGGCGCCGCTAATCCAAATTACGGGTCCGTTTTTGAGCCCATGCAACACGCCGATGGGCAGAGACAGCCATGCCCCCGTAGGCAGTCGCGACACGGGCAACTCGACGCGGGTGAGCTTGCCGGGTGGTGCCGTGACATCACCCATCTCGAAGGCAGCGCGCGACTCATCCTTGGATGCGGTCTTTCGTCTTTCCCGGCTTGGCATGCTTCTCCAGATACTCGACGATCATTCCAGCGACATCCTTGCCGCTCGTGGTTTCGATCCCCTCGAGCCCAGGCGAGGAATTCACCTCCATCACGACCGGCCCGTGATTGGAGCGGAGCATATCCACGCCGGCGACGCGCAAACCGAGCTTCTTCGCGGAACGCACGGCAGTGCTCCGTTCCTCTGGGGTCAGCCGCACCTTCGCAGCGCTTCCTCCACGATGCAGGTTCGACCGGAACTCGCCCTGCGGGCCCTGTCGCATCATCGAAGCGACCACCTTGTCGCCGATGACGAATGCGCGAATGTCTGCGCCTCGCGCCTCTTTGATGAATTCCTGTACCAAGATGTTGGCGTCGAGCTGGCTGAATGCCGCCATGACGGATTCGGCGGCCTTGTCGGTTTCCGCCAGCACCACGCCTATGCCTTGAGTTCCCTCCAGCAGCTTCATGATCAACGGCGCACCACCGACGAGCTTGATCAAGCCTTGGATGTCTTTGGTGGAGCGTGCAAAGCCGGTGACGGGTAGGCCGATTCCCTCGCGAGCCAGCAGCTGAAGCGCACGAAGCTTGTCGCGAGATCGAGAAATGGCTTGAGAGGTGTTCAAGGGGAACGTTCCCATCATCTCGAACTGCCGCACTACTGCGGTGCCGTAGAACGTATGAGAAGCACCGATTCGAGGAATGATTGCATCGAACTGCAGCGCCGTGCCCGCCAGCAATACTTGAGGTCGATGTGAGGTGATGTTCATGTAGCAACGCGTGAAGTCGACGACCCTCACGGTATGCCCCCGCTCGGCTGCAGCCTCTTTGAGACGCTTGGTCGAGTAGAGCTTTGCGTTTCTGGAAAGAATTCCGATCTTCATCGTTCGCGTCCCTTTTTACGCCGAGGAACCAGATCACGACACAAATAAGATCGGCCGGGATTGACCAGAAAGCGCCCACGAATGGCTTCGCGCCCCAAGAGCATTCGAAATCCCATGCTATCCCGAGTCGTGAGTGTGAGATCGATCGGCCACCGTTTCCCGTCGAGCTCCACTAGGGTTCGAATGATGGGACGGTACTCCCGGTGCCCGCTCGAGCTCTTGACGTGACGATGCTCGTGAAGCTCTGCAACGCAGTGCAATGTGGTCCTGGTTTCTCTTTGGACTGGGTGCACGACGAAGCGGACGTAGTCGCGTCGCCCTCGCGAGAACACCTCGATGTCATATGCGTGGAGCGAAGAGCTGCGCGCGCCCGTGTCGACTTTGGCCTTGATTCTGGAGATGTCTAGCTCGGGCAAGGCAACCCATTCCCGCCAGCCGATGGTCCTGAGCTCGCTCACGGAATTCGCGAGCCATTATGCCGGCGTTCGGAGGTAGACGCCCCTCAAAAGTGAAATCTCACCGCGAGATCGGGACTCGAGGGCGATCAGCCTCGGCGGCGCTGCTTGGTGCGACGCCGCACGGGGCCCCACCCGTCGTAGTCATCCTCGCTCAAGGATTCCTCGCCCGAAGATTCGTCTTCTTCCGCGTCTTCCCAGTCCTCGGGGGTCTCATCCAAATCCTCGTCGATGGCACCCCAGGTATCGAGGTCCCAACCGTCTTCATTGTCCTCGAACGAGGCGAGCCCCGGTTCGGACCATGGATCTTCGGCGAACCAATCGAGATCACGGTTGCGGCCACGATCTCGTTCACGCTTCGTTCTGTCTCCTCGCATCGGCATGGCGTTCCTCCTTATTTCCTAGTGGAAAGAACCCTTTCGTCGGTGCAGCACGTTTCGTGCCACCGCCCCTTACACAGCCGACACGCATCCATTCCGCGGTTTTCCCCGTCCGCGGTCTCGTCCGATGCATGCCGGTGCAGAACCTGCACCCATCTTCTCCGAAACCCATGCAGGACTTGCACCGTGCCGGGACCGGTCCTCTCGCCGCCCGTCTTTTGTAAGGGCTCACAGTCGAGACCGGCGGCACGACCCTTGCTTGCGTTCTGGCACAGAGACGTGGATGTCGGTTGCTAAAAATACCTCGCTCGCCCTTTCGAAGGATCTGAAGCAGACTTTGGATCTGCTGGGCGGTGCGCTTAGTGCACCTGTGGCCCGGAGCTCGCCGTGAGTCGGACGCCGGTCGATCTGGTCACGCCAGAGGTCGTCCAAAAGATCCGATCCGAGAACCGTCTGCTTCTAGAGAGAACCCAAAGCATTCAAGCGAGCATCGAGACCGGGCGGTTCGAGGAAGCTGCTCCCATCGCTGCCGAGCTGGGTCGCGCGCTTCGAAAGCACGTTCTGCTGGTCGACGGCGTACTCGACGTGCTGAGCCCCGACGACGTGTTGCCGGCACGCCGTCGACGCTGAGTCCTTTGTCACTGGTCGGTCGGCCATGAGCCTCGCTTGGCGAAGCCCCATTCCTGAATTCGGTACTGGATCGTTCGTTTGCTGATACCCAAGATGGCTGCCGCCTTCGTGGGCGAGCCGCCTACCGCTTCCAGGGTCTTCAGGATCGTGTAGCGCTCCACCTCGGCTAAGGTGACTCCAGGGATGAGCAAGCTCAGGGGCTCTGCCTCGCGTTCGGGTGGGTCGATGGGGAGGTCTTCGATGCCGATCGAGTCTCTTTCACACAGAACCACGGCTTGCTCGATTGCATGTTGGAGCTCGCGGACGTTGCCAGGCCAGGGGTAACCCAGCAGTGCTTCGCGTGCACTTGCAGTGAATCCATGCACCTGCTTGCCGTTTTCTTCCGCGTAGCAACGAAGGAAGTGGTCGGCCAGCGCCGGGATGTCGCTCGGTCGTGCGCGCAGAGGCGGTACGTCGAGCACGACCACCTTGAGCCGAAAATACAGGTCGTCGCGGAACTTCCCGTCGTCGACGAGGGTCCTCAGGTCTCGATTGGTCGCCGCGACGACGCGCACGTTGACCTTGACGGTTTCGTTTCCCCCAACACGCTCGAACTCCCGCTCCTGCAAGAACCGGAGTAACTTGATCTGCACCGAAAGGGGCATCTCGCTCAGCTCGTCGAGGAACAAGGTTCCGCGATTTGCTTGCTCGAAGCGACCGCTGCGCCGGGTCACGGCGCCGGTGAACGCGCCTTTTTCGTGTCCGAAGAGCTCCGATTCGAGCACGCTCTCGGAAAGAGCCGCGCAATTGAGACGGATGAGAGGCCCCTCGCTGCGCAGCGAATGTTCGTGGATGGCCTTGGCGATGAGCTCCTTGCCGGTGCCGGTTTCACCTTGGATGAGCACCGTGGACCGGCTCTTGGCGGCTTGGAGCATGCGCTTGAAGAGTCGCTGCATCGATGGGTGGGAGCCCACGATGTGATCGAGACGCATGGTGGGCAGCGCCGCCGCGGCCTCCGCTCTGGCGTCCATCGCCTCCCGTGCATGGATGGCCGTGTCGAGCGAGCGTTCGACCACCAGAGCCAGCGCGTCGGGCCGGATGGGTCGGGTGAGGCATCGATCGGCCCCGCAGCTCAGGGCCTCGACGGCCGTGTCGGTCGAGCCCGAGCTGGCAATGGCGATGAAGGAGACCGAAGGAAGTAGGCAGCTGGCCTGCCGCAGGAATTCGAATCCATCCATTCCCTCGAGATCCAGACCGACGAGGACCACGTCGGGCATCGACCGCTCCAGCAGCTCCAGGGCCTCTACGCCGTCTGGAGCGGTGTCGACCATGTGGCCGATTGAGGTCAGTTGATTTTCCAGCTCGGACTGCAACGCGGCGTCGCTCTCGACGACGAGGACTCGGCCGGTCTGTTGCGGCATCATGGCGCCAAGGATGGACCGCCCCGCGAAGCCCGTCCATGGCCGGCCGGCCATAAAGGTCGTGCGTCAAATGCGAGTGGATGTCAGATTGGCTCCCGTTCGTCATGCGCTGGGACGTCTTACGAAACACGGCCAATAGGCCCGCGAGTCCGCCTCTCAAGGCCCGCCAGATACTCGGCAAGTACCGAATTCGCCGGCGTATCGGAGCCGGCGCATTTGCGACCGTGTACGAGGCCTACGACACGATCGAGGGCGTTCCGGTCGCCCTGAAGATTCCCCACCTCGATCAGCTCGACGGCGAGTCCTTGAACCTGATCCGTCGCGAGGTTCGACTGACCGCGCGTTTGGAGCACCCGAACATCTTGCCTCTTCGCAATGCGATGATGGTCGACGGGTATTTCGTCATCGCCACTCCTCTAGGCAAGCAGACCCTCACGGACCGGTTGCGCCACCGGTTGAGTCCGAAGACGGCGCTTTCGTACACGGAGCAGCTGCTCTCCGCGCTGGCGTACGCACACGAGCACCGAATCATCCACTGCGACATCAAGCCCGACAACGTCATCTTGTTTCCGGACGGTCAGGTTCGGCTCGCGGATTTTGGAATTGCAAAAGTCGCGCTCCGGACCCGGACGATCATGGGCTCGGGGCAGGGAACCGTGGGTTACATGGCTCCCGAGCAGGCCATGGGAAAGCCATCCTTTCGCTCCGACGTCTTTTCCATGGCATTGGTGATTTACCGCATGTTCGCGGGCGAGCTGCCACAGTGGCCGTTCGACTGGCCGCTGCCTGGCGCCGAAAGGCTTCGCCGGACGGTCAGTCGAGAATACATCGCCTTTCTTCGGCGGGCCCTGGAGCTCCGCGAACGCAAGCGCTATCGCGATGGTGCGCAGATGGAACGGGCCTTCCAAGCCGTCCAACCGAGGGCGCTTCGTAGCTCGACGCGCAGTGGGAGGTCGTCGAAGTGAGCGAGATCCACATCTTTACGGATGTGGACATGACGCAGGGCGAGCGCTTCGAGCTCGGCACCGGAGAGGCCGTCGTCGTCAGCATTCCCAAGCCTGGGCGCGACGGGCCCAACGAGGATGCGGCAGCTCTGATCTCGCTTGGAAACGACGCTGCGGTTGCGGTGGTCTCCGACGGGGCTGGCGGACACCCCGGAGGCGCACAGGCGGCCTCCCTGGCGGTTCGGGCCGTCTGTGACGCCGTGGCGAGTGCGGGGAGCGACCTGGGAAACCTCCGAGAAGCCATCATCAACGGCTTCGAATCAGCGGACCAAGCGATCTCGGCTCTTGGGACCGGTTCGGCAGCCACTCTCGCGGTGGTCGAGATCCAGGGCAGCCACATGCGCGCCTATCACGCGGGAGACTCGATGGTGCTCGTGACTGGGCAGCGCGGACGAATCAAATGGCTCACGATTCCGCATTCGCCCGTCGGCTATGCGGTCGAGGCTGGCCTGTTGGATCGCGGTGAAGCGCTCCACCACGAGGACCTGCACTTGGTTTCCAACCTTTTGGGGGGCCAGGGAATGCGTATCGAGATCGGTGCGTCCCTCGATCTATCGCCTCGGGACACGGTGGTCCTGGCTAGCGACGGGCTCAGCGACAACCTCCATTTGGACGAAATCGTGGAGCGCGTCCGCAAAGGGCCGCTTTGCCGGTCGGTCGCCGAGCTGGCTGCCTTGGGCCGGGAGCGCATGGCCGTCTCGCTCGAGGGCGTCCCCTCCAAGCCCGACGACCTCACGTTCATTGCGATAAGGCGACGCCGCTCCCTCGGGCGCAAGCGTCGCTGAAAGCTTCCAGCTCCCGAACGGACCGGTAGCCTCTGCCCCAGCGCGCGAAGTGCTCGACCGCCGTGGCGGTTACGACGTCGACGAGCGGCCACAAAGGCTGATCGACGTGCTCCACCCGAGCCAACGCCGATTGGATCTGGGAGTCCCAACGCTCATAGTAGCGTTCGAGATCGCCCGCCTGGACTTTGCCCCGGCAGGGTCCCGTCGAACAACATAGGTCCATCGGTTCGGGAAGGTTGAACATCCCGTACTCGTCGGTGATCTGCTCGCCGGCCTCGATGTCGCGCACCGCGATCTCGAACCCGTACGCCGTGCTCATCGTATTGGCCTGGCAGCAGTGGTTGACGTACTTGGCGTGGTCCCAGCTCACGATTCGAACCCCCTGGGGGTCGATGTACGAGTACCGTTCGATGATGGCAGCCAAATTGGGGTCCTGGAGCCTTGGATCATCGGGAAGGACCTCGATCTCCAGAGGATCCCACACATAGGTGATGGTGCCCTTGGGCAGCGGTGCGCTTGCAAACACGCCGAACCCAACCACGTCGTCCACGTATCGGAGCTCGGTAGAAGGATGAATCACGTCGTTAGCCCTGCATCGTTGAAGTGAGGCGCTGACGCCCGCTCTGCACGATCGATGCCAAGTCCCGAGGAGGCCGAGAGCCACAAAAGCCGCGCTTCGGCGGAGCCCCAGTGCAAAACTTGCCCCCACATGGTGTGCAAGCCTTGCACCGAGGCTCTGCTCGTCACGGCGCGCGGCCCGCGTGCGCCCTGTGCGGCCCGGTGTCAGATTGCGCGCGATCCCATGAACCGCGACCTTCGCAACGGCACCACGACGCCCATTTTCCGAAATCGCGAGCTCGTCATCGAGGACTTTCCGCGGGGGGAGCTGTCGAGGCTCTACATCGATTTGGTAGCCAATGGGCTAGCGCAAGACATCTTGCTCCCGGTGCTGGTGGTGCGGGGCAAACGCGATGGACCCATCTTTGGACTGACTGCGGCCGTCCACGGCAATGAGCTGAACGGCATTCGGGTCATCCACGATCTGATGCACCACATCGATCCCCGGCAGCTCCAGGGATCCCTGGTGGCCCTCGTGGTGGTCAACGTTCCCGGCTTGCATCGACACCAGCGGGAGTTCGTCGACGGAGGTGACCTGAACCACATTTTCCCCGGTCGCGAAGAAGGCAACGTCGCCGAGGTCTATGCTCACCGCATACTGCACCGAATCGTCGACCGGTTCGACTTTCTGGTCGATCTACACACGGCGAGCTTCGGTCGGGTCAATTCTCTATACGTGAGGGCAGACATGACCCAGCTGACGACGGCAACCATGGCGTACACTCAACGGCCACAGATCATCGTTCACAATCCACCTTCCGACTATACCTTGAGAGGAGCTGCCATGGACCTCGGCATTCCCGCCATCACCTTGGAGGTCGGGGACCCTCAGAGGTTTCAGCCCAGCTTCGTCCGATCCTCCCGAATTGGGATTCGAACGGTGTTGGCCGCTGCGGGAATGCTGCCTCGGCGACCGGTTGCAGAGGGGGACGAGCCCGTGTTGTGCGAGCGTTCGTATTGGATGTACGCCGATCGCGGGGGACTGTTGGAGGTCCTCCCGCGGCCCACGGAGTTGGTGAGAAGTGGTGAACGGATTGCGGTTCTTCGCAACGCCTTTGGAGACGTCATTCGCGAATACCACGCACCCGAGGACGGGATCGTCATCGGCAAGAGCGTCAATCCAGTGGGTCAGACCGGTGCGCGGATCCTGCATTTGGGAGTCGTGGCGTCGTCGGACCATGGTTTCCAAAGGCGCGCAGGCGGTCCTCCCATTCTGGAGGTGAGCCGCTGATGCGGTTTTGCTTCGTGGTGAACGACCGGCGCGAGCCGTCCGTGGAACAAACCACGACGCTGCTCCTCGCGGCCGCCGTACGACGAGGACACCAGGTGCTCGTGTCTGGCGTCGGAGACTTCACGATCAGCGACGGCGGTGGGGTCCAAGTCCGCGCTTGCCTCATCGAAGGCCGCGATCCCGCTGCCGTCGTTCGCGAGTTGGGGTCCGGCCAGGCGGCCAGCCACCCGCTCGACGAACAAGACTTGTGTATCATCCGCACTAACCCCGGCAGAGACGAGGCACGCCGTGCCGAACACGTGGGCTCCCTGCGGCTGCTCGAGCGCGTGGAGGAGCAGGGGGTTCGCGTCATCAACGGGCCCCGAGGCCTGTCTCGCGCGCTGACCAAGCTCTCGCTCCTGGAGCTGCCGCAGAGTTTGCGACCTCGCACCCTGGTCACCCGCGACGTGGGCGCCATCGAGCGGTTCCTGGCAGAAGAACCCGCAAAGGCCGTGATCAAGCCACTGGACGGAACCAGAGGCGCGGACGTTTTCGTTTTGGACGAGAGCGGCTGCGACGCCAACAGGAAGCAGATCATCGAAGTCGTTCTCCGACGCGGCTATGCGATGGTGCAGGAGTTCGTGCCGGGAGCCGAACAGGGAGACGTCCGGGTCACGGTGGTGAACGGCAAAGTCTTGGAAGTGGACGGCCGGGCCGCCGCCATCGGGCGGGTCCCGAGCGCAGGCGACTTTCGCAGCAACCTTCATGCAGGAGGACGCGCGGAACCCGCTGCGGTCACGGCCGAGATGAGCGAGGCGATCTCGCAAATCGCACCGTTCCTGCTGCGCGAAGGGCTCTTGCACGTAGGCGTCGACTTCGTGGGAGATCGCATTCTCGAGCTCAACGTGTTTAGCCCTGGTGGGCTGCACCCCAGCGAACGCTTGTACGCAAAGGGATTCAGCGACGCGGTGATCGAGGCATTCGAGCCGAAGCCCTGATCGGACCGCACGTTCAGGTTCGGGGTCCGTCGGCGACGACGGCCTTGGCGCCCCTCGCTCCGCGTCTGATCTCTTCGAACAGGGCGGGATCGTCATCGAGCGAGCGGAACAGGCTACGTCGAAGACCCCCTTTTTGGGTCAACAGCATCGCCGTCATCTTGTCGATGGCAATGGCGGCCAACACGGACTGGATATAGGCCTCGATCAAGTCGTCGGTGCCGATACCGACCACGTTGAAGTCGCGGCGGTCCATCAAAAGCAGCCGGTCGGTCGATGCGGTCCAGCTGCCATCCGGCTGCCGCTCCGACAAATTGGTGCCGAGCACTTCCCAAGACGACTCTCCTTGCTCGAGAACCGCCGGAAGGGGTTTGCGGGACCGCCGGGCATAGACCGCGAGAGGCCGAAATCCTCCGGCGCCGCCGCAGACCATGACGCGTAGGTCGGCGACGTAGATATCGCCATGGCGGTCGGGAATCGTGCCCACGTGATAAAAACGGCCGGCCCGCTCGACGGAGCTCCATACGTAATTCCCGATCAGGCTCTGCACGACGAAGCAGTCGTAAGGGTGCTCGATTTCCATGAAGCGATCGAGCTCGCGCTCGTTCACGATCGTGAAGACGCCCTGCCCGGCATTGCTGTAGGGAACCTTCACTACGGCCTGTCCACCGAATCGCCGCACCCATAGAGGCACTTCCTGTTTTGCGACGTCGCCGATCGTTTGCGGGGTCCGGATTTGGAGCCCCGAAGCTTCTAGCTCGGCGTTGTAGAGCTCGTAGGCTTTCATGGCCACGAGCTTGTTGCGCCCTCCCGAGAGGCAGGTGACCACCGGATTCAAGATCCGCGTACGCGTTCGAATGGGGATTCGGTTCCAGGGCTTCTGCGTGACGTAACGAAACGCGGCACGCATCGGTTGCCACTGACCCTCCGCATCCCTCACCTCGAGCAACCCGTCGATGAACCTCGCCGGAGGATTTTCGACCCCATCTGGGAAGGGCGTCAGGTAGACGCCTTCACCGGTGAGGTCGGCGATCACCGAGGCATAGCCCGACGCTTCCATGTAGTTCTTGTCGAACAACACGGCCAGGCCGCCGGACGCGGGCTTGCGCTTGGCAATGAGCGGGAGAAACGCCGTTTCGATGAGCTTGCGGTAACCGGCTTGCTCATCGTCGTCCGAGGGAATGGGCATCGACTTGTTGCCCGAGGGACAAGAGTTCGTTTCGACGACCACCAAACGGCGGTTTCCGGCAGCAGTCGTCGTGCAAAAGAGGTCCGCGCCCGCCCACTGGAAGTACTTGGGGGAGTAGCTGAGGACCTCCTCGAGCGCACTGGGATTGACGCGTGGATTCAAATGACAATACCGGTTGACGATCCGGCGACTGGACATGCGCAGAAAAAAGGACACCAGAGGGTGGATCTGCGCGTTGAGGACGCGAGTGTAGAAGTGATTGCGGGGCTCGAAGGACCCGGGAGGGATTGAGACCGCGTGCTGGCGAAGCAATGCAGCCCGGGGAGCAGTGACGTCCATGAGTCTCGAATCGATGCTGCGCTTTGCAAGCCGTGCTTGCAAGCAAAACGGCAATGACGCGACCGTCTGGTGGGGAGCGGCTTTCGTTCTATAATCCAAAGTGATGACGGAAGCG
>JASFKY010000007.1:0-35573 GCA_050118395.1 Myxococcales bacterium
CGGGAAGAATCGTGAGGTGCAAGAGGTGATAGATGATGAACAGAAGCAGGATGGGGCCGGACCAGTACATGGTGCGGGCCGCGTAGTCCGTCGCCAGATCCTTGCGTTGCCTGTAGCGGGACCCGCGTGCCTTTCGGTTGCGAGACCACAAGGCGTAAGCCGAGGCGATGTGTGCGCTGACTGCCGCGAGGAGGACCAATCGTGCGATCCACAGGAGCGCCGGAACGCTTCGAAGGGTTTCGGCGTACCCGTTGAGCGCCTCGGGGCCGCGGTAGAGATTCAGGTTTCCCAGAAAGTGGCCGAGCGTGAAGCCGACGAGGACGACCCCCGAGACGGCCATGATGACCTTTTTGCCAATGGTGGTTTGATGGAGAGTCAGGGCTCGCTGCATGGGGTCTCCTCGGAGTCCGCGGTTAGGGGGGCGGCGGTGTCATACAACCACCAGCCAAAATTGGCCATATGTGGCGAAGTCAAAGCTCCGGCGGGTCGTAGCACTCCACGAGATCGCCGCGAAAGGTCTCGAGCACCGTGATTCCAGGCTCCTCCCGCACCACGTAGTTGGGGCCAAGAGGAACTTTGCCGAACCCGCCCGGGGTGTCCACGACGAGCTTGGGCAACGCGATGCCGCTCACCCTGCCTTGGAGGGCCGCCATCAGCTCGACACCCCGGCGCAGAGGCGTCCGCAGATGCCCGGTTCCGCCAACTGGGTCCATTTGCAACAAATAATAGGGCCGAACCCGCCATCGGACCAGTCCTCGGAACAAGGCCTCCAGGGTCCTGGGCTCATCGTTGATGCCTCGGAGAAGCACGGTTTGATTCATCACGGGCAGCCCGGAGTCGGTCAAACGAGCGCAAGCGGCCTCCGCCTCGGCCGTGAGCTCCTTGGGATGGTTGAAATGGGTCATGACCCAGGTCCTGTCGTGGCTCTCCCGGATGCTCTCGCACAGCTCCTCGGTAATTCGCTGGGGCAGGGTGACCGGAGCCCGCGTGGCGAGTCGGACGTAATCCACGTGGTCGATGCTGCGGAGCCTGCGAAGCAACCGCGCCAGGCGCTCGGTCGACATCAGGCAAGGATCGCCCCCGGAGATGATGACATCGCGGATTTGTGGATGAGACTCGATCCACGCGAAGGCCGGTTCGAGGGCCGCCATGGAGCGTGCCCCCCCGCCATCGCCTACCAGCCGGGATCGGGTGCAGAAGCGGCAGTAGACACCACAGCGATCCGTGGCGACCAGCAGGACGCGGTCCGGGTAGCGCCGGATCAGGTGAGGAGCGACCTCATGAGCCTCTTCGCCCAAGGGGTCGCGCAGATCGCCCCTGACCGCAATGCCTTCCTCGGCGCGCGGAACGCACTGCCGACGGATGGGGCAATCCGGGTCCGCCGGGTCGCACAGAGACAAGTAATACGGGGTGATCGAAATGGGCATTCCGGCCGCCACCGCGCGCAGCGCACCGACTCGTTCGGCATCCGTGAGGCTCAAGGCTTTGTCGAGACCTTGTAAATCGGTGACGGCATGCCGTGCTTGCCAGCGCCAGTCGTTCCAGCGCAGCTCATCGATGCCGGCGGTCTCGCGAAAATTTAGCGGCAGCACGCGCACCGTTTGCAGCTTACTTCGTGTCCGCTCTGCGGCAACTCTCTTCGGTCCCTGGACACACCTCTCAAACATTGTCATATGGCTCTTTTGGAGCTCGCCAGAGCGGCTCGTCGTCGGACTGGCGGAGACGAAAACGGAGAGATCATGGCGCCCCGAGACCCTCGCCCCTTCGATGTCCAATACCTCGAAAACCCCACGCAGGCGGAGCTGCGCAAGCTCGCGTTTGAACATACCCCGTGCGTGCAACGGACCGCAGCCGGAAGCGTCAACAAGGTCACGCGCAACAAAGCGCGGATGGCGCAGTACACGTACATCATCGACACCCAAGATCGGTGGAGCCATCAGATCATCGATCCCGACAAAGCGAAAGGGTTGATCGAACGCCAAGCTCAATACATTGCCGACAAAGGCAAGCTGATCGCGATCGATGGTTACGTGGGGCTCGATGATGGCGCGTTCGGCGCGACGTGGCTCTACACGCTGGAGGGCGCAAACATAGCCGGCATGCAGCAGGTTCTGGCGTTCCCTCGGTCCGAGGTCGAAAGCGAAGAATCACTGGCGAAGCCGTTCCAGCCGATCTTCCGTTTGTTTTACACACCCGACCTGATGCTCGATGACATGCCCGGCCGACAGGCGATCATCGTCGACATGGACAATTGGACCACACACGTGATCGGCGCCGATTACTTCGGCGAATCGAAAAAGGGCGTTCTTCGCATGCTCAATCACTACGTGTACCAGCAGGGTGGTCTCGTTCTGCACGCGGGTGCGAAAGCCGTTAGCGCGGGCGCCGGAGGAAAGGTCACCATGACGATCATGGGTCTCTCCGGAACGGGCAAGACGACCACCACGTTCTCGAAGCAAGGTGACCTGACCGAGCCGATTCAGGACGACATGGTAGCGTTGTGGCCGCACGGCGCGCTGACCATCACGGAGAACGGCTGTTTCGCCAAGACCGACGGTCTCTCCATGGAAACCGAGCCCGTGCTTTACGAGGCGACGATCGGCCCGGATGCCTGGGTGGAGAACGTGTTCCTCGAACCGGACGGGTCTTTCAACTTCAGCAAGGGTGTGCTTTCGATCGAAGAGGTGAAGCGGCTTCGCGACATCCTCGTCGCGACCGGTGCCAACGTGAAGAACCTCGAGAAGTACGTCGCCGGCGAGGTGGAGGTGGACGACGTGGTCAACAGCCACGGGGTTCCAGCGGATGGCTGGGACTTTGCCGTGTGGACGCAAAACGGACGCTCGATCGTGCCCATGAGCTCGATTCCCGAGGCGGCCGATCTTCACCAGATTCCTCCAGTCAAGCTGATGGGAATTCTCAATCGGGACGAGGGCTACGATGCGGCCATGCCGGGTATCGTGCGCTTCACCTCACCCGAACAAGCTGCCGGGTACTTCATGCTAGGCGAAACCTCGAAGACGAGCGCAGCCGGCAAAGAGCGCGGCAAAACTCGCTCTCCTTTCACTCAGCCGTTCTTTCCTGCCAAGCACGGGCTGCAAGCAAAGCGGTTCGCCGAGCTCGCTGCAACCATGCCTGACGTGACCATGTGGTTGATGAATACGGGATACATCGGCGGCGAAGCGAACGACGCCAAAGAAAACAAGGCGCTCAACATCAAGATCCGGCACTCGAGCGCCATGCTCGAAGCATTGTTGCGTGACAGCATCAAATGGAAGAAGGATCCCGACTTCGGTTACGAAATCGTCGATGTCGAGGCCCCGGAAAACGCCGCGTTGCTCGAGGAGGTTCCGGCCGAGATCCTGGAACCGCGCCGTTTCTACGAGCACCGCAACCGCGGCCACGAATACGAGCAGTGGGTTCAACACATGAAGCATGCCCGCCAGGAATTCCTGCGGAAGTTTCAGGTTTCGGAGTCGATCATCGAGGCGACCGCCAGCTGACCACTCCCGGCTCCCGCAGCTTTTGCAGGTCGGCGATCCAGATGTGATAACAACCGTGGGCGTGAAGCGTTTGGCAATCGCGCTCTTGGCTTGTTCGCTGTGGGTCACCTGGCGGCCTGCGCATGCCGAGGCCTCGGACCGGGACATCGTGGTGTTTGACGCGGTGTTCGGGGGCACGGTTTCGAAGTTTTCGGGCCAACACAAGTGGCAACCCAGCCTGTGGATCGACGGCTCTTATGGCGTCGCGGGACCTCTGCACTTGGGAGGCTACTTTCAGTGGCTCGGTCGGAGCTTTCCGTTGGACCGCCCGGGCTTCGGGGGTGGGGCCTTGCTCGCACTGCGCAAAAACGTGAAGAAGCTCCGTATGTCGGGCGCCTTTGCCGGCGGTTACCTCGGCGTGCCGCTGCCCAATCAGGTCGAGGGGGCCGGGACGATTAGCGCGTTCGCCGGTCTCGGGTATGGTTTTCTCTCGTGGATGGGCATCGAAGCACGCGGCCGCTGGGAGCGCTACTTCAAGATGCCACCGGACGCTCCAAACCACGCCTGGAGCATCGAGGCGGGCATCAGTTTTTTCGTGAAGTGAGCCGATGAAGCCGGTGGACGTCGTAGTCGTCGGCGCTGGCCACAATGGCCTGGTTGCGGCCACCTTGCTGTCACGCGCCGGCTTGTCGGTGCGGGTTCTGGAGGCCGCCTCCGTCGTAGGAGGCGCGTGCCGAACCGAGTACCCCTTTGTCGAGGCGCCTGGCGTCGGACATTCGACCGGCGCCTATCTCCTCGGCCTGATGCCCCCGGAGCTGATGGGCGAGCTCGGAGTTTCCTTGCCACTCCTACGTCGCGACCCCCATTACTTCCTGCCGACGACCGGACGGCGGCACTTACTCGTCGGCGCAAATCGCCAGAAGACCGATGCGCAGCTCGCCCGCTTCTTCACGGCCCGCGACGTCGATGCCGACCATGCCTTGCAACGAGAGCTCGACATGCTGCGAAGCGACGTGGCACCGAGTTGGTTGCAAGCCCCATGGTCCATCGAAGAGACGGCAGAGCGCTATGTTCGCGCATCCCTTCGCCGAACCTTCGTCGAGCTTTGTCGGGGAACCGTCGAGGCATATCTGGAGCGGTTCGGCTTCCAAAGTGAGCTTCTCGAAGCGATGTACGCGGTGACCGATGGGTTCACGGGCTTGTTCGGAGCCTGGGGCACACCGGGAAGCGGGATGAACTTCCTGATTCACAACATGTGCAGGCTTCCCGGAAGCGACGGAACCTGGATGGTGGTGCGCGGGGGAATGGGAACCGTGACGCGAACCTTGGCGCGAGTCGCTGCTCGGGCTGGAACGGAGATCATGGTCGACACGCCGGTGGCGCGCATCGAAACCCATGCAGGAGCGGTGACCGGAGTCGTCACAGGGCACGGTGAGGAGCACCGGGCGAGGGTCGTCCTGGTCAATGCCGATCCCTTTCGGATGCTCGGCCTGATCGGCGATCGGTGCCCCGCAGGGCTTCGAGAGCGGATCGAAAGCTATCGGCGCCCCGGTTCCAGCATCAAGGTCAACCTGTGCCTCTCGGATTTGCCCGTGTTCACTTGTTTGCCCGAACGCCAAGGCCAACACCGCGCGACCATTCACCTGCTTCCCGAGCAGGAAACGAAAAAGACACTGGCACAGGCTTTTGCGGATTGTCGCAGTGGAATGCTTCCACGCGAGCCTGCGATCGAATGGTACATTCACACGACCCTCGATCCGTCGCTTCAGGACGAGCGAGGAAGACATAGCTCGGCTTTGTTTTGCCAATGGGTTCCGTACGAGCTCGCGCACGGCTCATGGGACCAAGAAGAGGGCCCATTCGTACGCAGACTTCTCGAAATCTGCGATCGATTTGCGCCTGGGACCTCGGCACTGGTCGAGGACGTGTCGGTGCTCACTCCTGCGCGGATCGAAGCTCATTTCGGCATGACGAGAGGACACATTCATCACGTCGACAACAGTTTCGGTTTCGCCGACCGGTTGCCTTACAGGCTTTGTCTCGATGGCCTGTACGCCTGCGGGGCCGGTTGTCATCCCGCTGGCTCCGTGATTGGGGCAGCGGGCCATAATGCAGCCGTCACGGTGCTGGGAGACCTCGAGCAGAGCTACACGCCGAAGAGCTCGCAGTAGTCGCGAAAATGCTCCCGGACTCGGGCTTCGGTCAGGCCGAAGTCTTCGATGTCGTAGTCGTGATCGCCGAGTTGCGCCGTCGGTTGCTGGGCGATGCGAGCGAGAAAGCGCTCGCTCAAGCCTGGCTCGAATTCCAGATCGAAGTGCGCGTAGATTTCCTTGAGCACGTCAATGGGGTGCGCCAACAGGTCGTCGAGACGCAGATCGTAAATTTGAGAGTCCGGGATCTTCCTCCGTGCAGCCATGCCACGATCGATTCCAATCCTCGAGTAATCGAGCCAAAAATCACCGACCTCGCTCATACGCATGCTGCGCTGCATCTTGGCGATCATTCGCGCGCTGAGGCTGCACTGCGAACCCAGTGATTTGGCGACGTCCCTGTGCGTCTGGATGATGCGTGCGTCTGGATAGACGGCGAGGAGCGCGTCGAGGTTCCACAAGTGCCAAGGACACTTCAGCTGCCATCGCTTGCCTGCCTTGAACTTCGTCAACATTTGAAGTTGAAGCTTGTGATTGCGATAGGGGATCCGCATGTCCCAATCGAGCATCTGTCTCGCGTAAGACCAAGTGCCCCAGGCAGCGAAGATCGTCAGCGATGCCATATCGTCCTGGAGTAGAAAGAGACACTCTTCGTATGCGTCGGGTGTGACGTGGTGAACGACGTCTTGATCCGGAATGAAGGAGTGATTCAGTCCAATCGTGAGCCCTGCTCGGCGTCGCCGATGCGCTTCGTCGCCAAAGGGATCGTGGCGCCGGCCTACCGGCTCAAAGAGCTCCCAAGCGCGCCCCGCGCGATTGTCGGGGTCCGCCGCCAGCAGTGCATGGAGAAACGTCGTGCCGGTTCGAAACAGCCCCGTGATGACGAGGGGCCGCTCGATGGGGATCTCTCGGACCTCGGGATGCCGCTTGGCGACGTCGACGACGCGCAGCTTGTTCGTCAGATGCCAGTTCAGGACGTATCGCGCGCCAAATCGGCCCGTCGTGCTCAGATCGATCTCCTGAATGCTGGAGACCGCGGCGTCGAGTCTCTCGAGGAAACCGTCATCTCCGTAGTCGTGAAGACCTGTGAGACGCTCGGCCAACTTCTTGGCAGACTGGGCGTTGATGGGTATCAGCGCCTTGCGGAAGGGATCGAGCCGGTTGACCCAGGAAAACGGGAAGCCGGGTCTGAGGGCTTGGGGAGTCTCCGTCACGGTCTTGGCTTCTACACGCCGCTATACAACAAACCGATTGCCGTTTGAAAGACCGGCGGCATCACGCGATCGAAGAGCACCCAGGCGAGGATGAGTCCCATGAGCGCCCCTCCACCCGAAAACAGCCTGAACCACTTGTCGCGCATTCGGTCGTTGAGGAACAGCGGGACGATCGCATAGCCGTCCAGCGGGGGCAGAGGAAAAAGGTTGAAACATCCCAGAATCAAATTCACCGAAAACAGCACGCTCAGAAACAAAGCGAGGCCCTGGGCGATGCCCGAAGGCCCGACGGCGAGCGTCTCCAGCGTGAGGCCACCCGTGGGAAGCGAGAAATAACCGGCCGCGATGCCGATGCGCATTCCGAGCGCGGCGAGCAACGCGAGCGCGAAATTCGCTGTCGGGCCGGCTGCGGCCATGACCGCCGCACGACGCGGGTGTCGATTGGCCCAGTCTGGATCATAAGGAGCGCTGGCCCAACCGATCATCCAACCGCCGCCCTGGAGGAAGAACGAAAGGATTGGCACGACCAAGGCGCCGAAGGGCTCGCGTCGGATGTGCGGAATGGGATCGAGAGTCACTTGCGCGGCTGCGGTCGTGTCTCCTCCCAGCTTTCCCGCCAAGGCATGGGCGGCTTCGTGACAGGTCAGTGACAACAGAAACGCTGCGAGCCAAAGAGGGAGCTTCGCCAGGAGGTGAACGTCCATCGTGTGCGGCGGAGCCTACTATGAAACCTCCGGACTGCTACAGTTGGCTGCTCATGCGGACGATTGCGCTTTTCGACATCGACGGGACACTATTGAGCGCCGGAGGGGCGGGTCGCAGATCCCTCGAGATCGCCCTCGAGGAAGTGCTCGGAAGCCCTGAAGGTTCGATCAGTCTTCATTCGGTGGAATTTGCGGGTCGGACCGACCCGTGGATCGTCCGCACCGCGTTGACGGGCTTTGGTGTCGCCGCCGACGACGAGGTCGTGGCGGAGGTGCTTCGGCGCTACGCGTGGCACTTGCCCGAGCAGCTCGAGATTGCAAAAGCATTCCAGGTATTGCCGAGCGTCCTCGCGGTCCTGTCGGATTTGAGCAAGCGAGACGATGTCATCCTCGGCTTGGGGACGGGAAACACGAAAGAGGGCGCCCACGCGAAGCTCGCCCACGGCGGTCTCGATTCTTTCTTTTGCTTTGGCGGCTTTGGCTCCGACCATACGGAGCGGGCCGAATTGCTGCGCGTAGGTCTGAGACGCGGCTTGCAACGCGCCCGTGTCAGACCCGAAAGTGCGCATGTGCTGGTCATCGGCGATACACCCCACGACGTCACGGCTGCGGCCGCCATCGGGGCGCAATGCATCGCAGTGGCGACGGGCAGCTATGATTCGCAGGCTTTGCAGGCTGCAGGCGCCGCGATCGTCGTCTCCAACTTGGGCTCACCCGAGGTGCACAAAGCTTTCGAGGCCGCCGACCGCTAGCTGCGTGTGGCGCTGCCTCTGGACGTGCCATACTCCCGCGGTGCAACGGCGGGATGATCGATGGTACCGACGATGGTGGGCGGTCGCCTTGCTCATCGCCATGGTGATCGGCGGGACGGGTGTCCTCACGGTCAAGGCGTTGGGCCTGCGCAAAGTTCAGGTCGAGGCAGAGCCCCTCGAGCAACCGAGTGGTCGATTCGACTATGCTTGGTGGAATGCGGCACTGGAGCGGTGGGTACGCGAGGGGCGCGTCGACTATCATGCCGTGCGGGCCGACGAGGACGGCTTGCGCCGATTCGTCTCGACGCTGGGAATGACCGGCCCCGAGTCCACACCCGATCGATTCCAGACCGAGCCCGCCCGGCTCGCCTATTACATCAATGCATACAACGCGCTCGTCGTACTGGGGGTCGTCGACAATTGGCCGATCGACTCGGTGCAGGATGTGCGGGGTTGGCTCGATCCGAGAGCCGGTTTTGGCTTCTTCTATGGGCTCCACTTTCACTTGGACGGACGCGACATCAATCTCTACGAGCTCGAAAACGAGATCATTCGAGGCTTTCTCGATGCGCGCATCCATGCTGCGATCAACTGTGCGTCCAACTCATGCCCAGCCTTGGCGCCGCGCGCCTTCGAGCCAGCCGGCCTCGATCGACAGCTCGACGAGGTGACGGCGGCTTTCTGCTCGCGTGAGCCGCACGTGCGGATCGATGACGACGAGAAAAAGATTCTGCTCTCGGCCATCTTCGATTGGTACCGCACCGATTTCGAGGAGCACGCGCGGCGCCTCGGAAGGCCCCCCACCGTCCTCGATTTCATCCTGGCGTTTGCCACCCCCGACGTGGCAGTTGCCCTGGAGCGTGCGCGGGACGCGGACTACGAGGTGGAATTCGTTCCGTACGATTGGGCCCTCAACGGCCTTTGAGGCCGCGATCGGACGAAAAATGCTGCAATCCTCGGCGAAGGATGTCATAGGTTAAGCAAGCAGCGATTCGGGGGGATCGGCGGGGATGCGGCGCTTTGTCTTTTGGGCGGTTTTGTTGTGCATGGCTTCGTGGCTCGGCGCTTGTCCGGGCACTTTGTCCAATCCCCAAGACTTCGAGGATGGCGGCGTCCAGCTGAAGGATGCGGAGACGATCTTCGCCGAAAGCTGTGGGACATCGGGTTGCCATGATGATTCGTTGCAGGCCCAAGCCGGTCTCGACCTGTGGTCGCCCAACGTGGAAGCTCGCGTGGTCGACGTCTTTGCAACTGGCATCGGGTGCGGCGACGAAATTCTGGTCGTCGCGGGCGATCCGGATTCGAGCTATCTGTTCCAGAAGATTTTGAATACACCCGGGATCTGCGGTCTCCCCATGCCGGTCGTCGGCGCGCTCGATTCGACGGAGATCGAGACCATCCGGCAGTGGATCATCGATTTGGGCGGTTCGAGCGCGGCCAGCGCAAACGGAGGGTAGTCGATGGGTTGGTTGCGCCTCAGCGCTTTGGTGGGAGCTCTCGTGGCCGTGTCCTGGTCAGCGGGTAGGGCGGCCGCCGACGAGGGCGCGGCGGCCCTCCTGCCTTTCCAGGGTGCACAAGGCGCCAAGGTGAGGCAGCGCGTCCAGAAAGCCTTGGGTGCGAGGGGTGTAGAGCTCGTACCGCTCCAGCGGGTCAATGCGGTCGTGAAAAAAACCAAGGGCTACGCAAAGCAGGCGGGAGCCCTCGATGTCGACGTGTTGGTTCGCTCTCGCATTCGGCGGGTCGAGGAGCGGTGGGTCGCCTATACGGAAATTCGAAACGACCGAGGCCAGCGGGTCGACAAGCTGCGAGCCTCGTCATCGAGCCTGACGCGGCTTTCCAATCGTATTGCAGCTCAGCTCGTACAGACCAAGCGAATGCCCCTGAAGTCGAGCGTTTCCGCGGGGGCGCCCTCGGAGATTGAACCGACGCCTCCGCCGCCCACCAAGCCGCGTTTGGTGGTTCGGCCTTTCCGAGGCGCACAGGCCCCCAAGGTGCGGGGCGCAGCCGTTCGAGGGCTCTTGGCCGAGGAGGTCGAGCTGTTTCCGAATGATCGCTTCGTGGCGAAGGCCCGCAGCCTCGGATCCGAGCTCAGGAGCGCTGGCGGTCACATCGCGCCCGCCAAAATGCTTGGCGTGAGCGGACTGGTGGAGGGCGATGTCCAGCGCGAGGACGGGGTCTGGTCGGCGTACGTTCGTTTGGTCGACGGCGACAGCTCCAAGGTGGTCGCTCAGCACTACTACGAAGGGAGCTCGTCGACAGCTCTTGCCAAGAGGGTGAGGGCCCGCGTCGGACCCGACTTCCGCAAGGACATCCGAAAGCTGGGCATCGCGGCCCCCACGACGGTTGCCGAGGCGCCAGCCCCGACTATTGCCGAGCAGCCCGCGGCGCAGGTCCCCCCGGAGGAGGCTCCCAAAGAGGTGGAGCCTCCATCGCAGCCCAAGGCCAAGCGTCCGGCAGCGGTGGACATCGAGGTCGACTTCCGCTTGATCCATCGCAACTTCAACTATCGAGACGACATTCGTGGTGAGCTGCGCGACTACACGCTCGACCTGGGTCCGGGCATGGGGGTGAAGTTCCAGTACTTTCCCGGCGCGCACTTCACCGCAAAAGTGGGTGCCCAATTCGGGATCGATTTCGAATGGGAGAGTCTTTTCAAGTTCAATTCGACGCGGCCCGATGGTCAGACATTTCCCACTCAGTCTCAGCAGTTCCTCGTGGGTGCCCGCTGGCGCTATCCGGTCAAGCGCTGGGAACCGTTCCTCGTTCTCGATTACGGTGTGCATACCTTCGAGATCGGCGTATCCGGGCCTCCAGTGTCCGGTGAGGACAACACGCCCGGTGTGCCCAGCGTCCGCTACCAGTTCGTCCGGGTCGCCGGAGGCTTCCGCGTGGAAATCGGCAAAAAGGAGATCTTCATCGTCGGTGGGAGCATCGGCTTCCGCGGAGTCTTTTCGCTGGGCGGAATCAGCTCGGACATCTGGTTTCCCGAGGCTAATGCCAACGGCATGGATGCCATGTTGATGATCGGCTTCGCATTACCCAAAGGCTTTGAAATCCGACTGGGCGGCGACTACCGGCGCTACTGGTTCGACCTGAATCCCGTTCCCGGTGCGGCGCGGGTGGCAGGTGGAGCGCTCGATCAGTATTGGGGGGCGTCCGCGGGGCTGGCGTGGCGGTGGTAGCCTCGGTCGAGGCCGCTAAGATACGTCTCATGGCTAGAGCTGGGATGTGGTGCGTCGCGGCGCTATGGCTCCTTGGATGCCAGAGCGGCGAGGAGCCCGTTCGCGGTGCGAACCAAGGCGTCGAGCCCGCAAGGCAGTATCAACCTGCTCCCCAAGCCCAACCCGTGCCGCGCGACACGCCCACTCCAGAGCCGGCCGCGCCGCCCGTGATCGTCGAGCAACGAGAGCAACCACCCAAGCGCGATCTGGCGAACGAGCTGCGGGCCGCGCTGGGGGTTCCCATCGACTGTGTGCAGGACTTCCAGGCGAGCCGCCCTACGACCATTCGGATCGGCATCCAGGCGACGGTGCGGCCGACCGGCATGATCATCGATCCGTCGGCGTATGGCGCTGGTCTGTCTCGACGCGAGCTTCAATGTATCGAGCAGCGGGTGGGTCTGGTCGTGCTCCAGCCCCTCGACGAAACGAATTCGGAGACGGTGTCGACCGTCGTCGACATCAACTACGAGCCTCCGGTCATCGTCGAATCTCGCGCGGGCACTCCCGAGCCGCGCCTTCAAGGCGTAGTCGAGCCGTTACCCAAAAAGCCAACCCTTCCTCGGAGCGGCACCCCGATCGAGATCACCGAGGGGCAACCCATCGAGGGCGGCAAGCCGACCGAACGACCCATCCAAGGACCGCCCGGCAAGAAGATCACCGGTCCCAAACCGGTCCCCATCGAGGGCTACGAGGTCGACGAAAACTCTGAGAACTGGAGCAGGTGATTCACGGCGATTGACGTTGCTATTCCGGCCGCTCGCGCTTGGCAAACCACGTTCGGTATCTTTTCATTCGCTCTTGCTGCTCTTGCGGCGCTCGCCGATTGCAGGTGGCGCGTTCCTCCGAGCCTTCGGGTGCGCCCCAGCGAATCTCCACGCAGTCGTTCGGGTTGTAGGCCATTTCCATGGCATTGGCGCGCTCCACGACGTCTGCGAGCGTAAGGGTCCAAGAGCTTCCATCCGATCGTGTGTACTCGAACGACCGCCGCCGGAGCTCTTCGTCGAGCGTTCGCCGAACACGCTGCGCGGCTTCTTCACGTTCCGTTTCCAGCACCCCGAAGCGGTCGGGATGTGCAGATACCGAATCGGAAAACGACAATACGGCATCGATGCTGATCAGAAGCCGCATGTCGCGTGACGGCGTCGAGTAATCCTCCCAAGGACCCGTGGTCAAGAACAACGCGCTCCCGTGCGGCATGTCGATGGGCGTCTCGCCCGTGGCTTTCACGAAGTCTTCCCCGTTCTGGACCGAGCTCAAACGGCGTCCAACCGATTCTTCGAGGGCGTCGACCAGGCTGATCTGCCTTTTGATTGGGTCGAGTGGCCGAGGGTTGATTAGGGCCTCCATGGTCGAATAAAAATCGTCGGCACTTCCGCGATATTGCACGCTGGACCATGCCCGCGATCCGCCGTGAAGCTCCTCGTTGGTTGTGGTTCGCCACGGCGAGGTCGGCTCATCAGGCGTGTTCGGCGACGGTGCCTCGCTACCCGCGGGGTTCTGGCCCGCGGTGGCCGCTTCGACGGGACGGTACCAGACCGGCCGCCAGGCCTTGAAGCCCGCGCCCACCAGATCGGTTCGTGGGGTGAAAAGGAACGAGCCGCGCCAGAAACGCCTTCGGCCGACCGTTCCGTCGGGCTGCGCGTCCGCGCCCACCAGAACTCCATAGTCGTCGATACTTTGCGGTTTCCACCGCGCCACGACCAACACGTGCCCGTAGGGATCGGCGAATACCGTGCCGGGACGGATTGCACGTCGGCTGAGCCGGACCGGATAAAAGTCCGTTTCGTCGTCGCTGGGCAAAGTGCGAGGGCTGGACGAGTGGACGGTTCCCGCCAGGCGTCGCACGAATCGCCGAAACGCGGCCGCGTCATCATTGCCCGGCACCGATTCGAGGTTATTTCCCGTCAGCTCATTGCATTGCGGTGGTGCGGACTTGCCGCCCCTCGTGCAGGCGCGATAGGCGAAAGGCAACCGTAGCTTCCATGCAAAGTAGGCTCGAAGAAAGTACGGCAAGTCGGCGCAGTCCGGCTCCAAGTCGAGTGTCGCGTCCTCGCCCTGAGCACGATAGTCGTACAGGAGGTTGCGGTCGCGATCCGCGATGAGCGTTTGAAGCTGGGGCCAAGTGACGTCGTCTTCGGAGGGCTCCCGAAACAGTTGCTCGATGAAAGCGGAATAGAGATTCTCCGTGGCCGTTCCCCATTGCGCTTCGATTGGCCAGGCTGGGCCGAACCCCTGGCGTGGCGCAGGGGGTCGAGAGCGAGCGGCTACGCGAATCGGCAGACACGCGATCGTCTCCTCCCCGTCGCCGAAAATTGCCGTCCAACGACCCGGCACGGGCTCGGGCACCTCGATCCAACGGCTGTACGGAGGACCGTCGAGAGGGTGTTCGTCTGGCGTCACCAGAGAGCCATCCGGCGCATACAGCACCAACGACGCGACGCCCGGGTGCCGTTCGCTCGTGGCGATGACGCGTAACGGCTGCGACTCGCTCGGGTGGTGTGGCAGCTGAAAGATCGCGTCTCGAGCCGAATCGGTGCATCGGCCCGAGGGACGACTGGCTGGTAAGCTCGGTCGAAGCTTCGCATCGGCTGCCAAGGCGGGCCCGGGAGCGCGGCCGATCACGGTGATCCGCTCGATGCGGCTCAGAAAGTCGCGGCGGCTGGTATCCGCTCCGAGGCTCAGATCACTCACCGCGACCCGATCGACTCGATTGATGGTTTCCGCTTCCGTGCCTTCGCAGGGGCTCAAGAACTCCGAAAACGCATGAATGGCCATCGGCGCGCCACCCTCCGTCGTTCCGAGATAGAGCATGATGTGGCCCGGAAACTGTAGGAGCACCACGCCCCGTCGCGCGCTCGCGTCGATGAGCAAGCGTTTTTCGTTGAGGTCGTCGACGTTGGACACGTCGAGGGAAAACGTCCCCGCCATCGCCTGTCGAGCGCTGTGCCTGGGAAGCTCCACCCCGAAGCGCCCGAACAAGTCGAGCAAGAAACGCGAGCAGTCGTATCCTCCGTCTTTGCCCCCCCAGCCGTACGGTGCGCCGAGCATGGAGAAGGCCTCGGTGAGGACCGCCCGTCGTGTGAAGGGTCGCGTATCGGTACGAGCGAGCGCCTCGCGAGCTTGGCCGGCCTCCATTGGGGGCGACAGCGCGGCATCCGATACCCACCCGATCGCGTACGGCGTCCGCGCCAGGTACATCCCGTTTTTCCAGCGCGCCAGCAGTTGCAGGACCTCGCCTCGCCGCAGCGTGCTGCATCGGTTCCGATCGAAGTCGAGATCCACGGGGGGTTGGTAGAGTCCTCCGTCCAGAGGCCCACACCGAAGGGGGGTGAGCGTTCCCGCGGTCCTCCACTCGCCGAGATCTTGGACCGAGCCACCGGCATCGAACATGGCGATGACGTCCGCATCAATGGCATCGCCATGTGGGTCGACCAAGGCTCCCGATGCGATCTTCTCGCGTAGATACCCCAGGCGCTCGTCGAGTTGGGATCGCAATGCATTGCGGTCGACGGGACTCAGAAGGTCACTTTGCCCCACGGGCTCGCCGGAGTCGTCGGTTGCCCGCAGCGCTCGGTTGTGGCGACGGATTTCACCGGCGCTGAGCAGTGGCTCATCGAGGGCACCGTGGCGCTGTGTTTGCAAAAGCCAGTAATCGAGCGTTTCGTGTTCGGGAGCCATGTGGGGAAGGGGAAGGCTCACTTGGCGCGATTCGGGACAGGAGGCAGGTCGCGAATCGACTGGCGGCACGTCTCTCGAGTCGCGGCAACCCCCCGCCCCCACGAGGACGAGGCACAACAGAGCCGGCAGGGTCCGAAGAAGCGCTATGTGGCGGCCAGCATCCATCGCAGGATTTGGTCTTCGACGGACCCCTCGAGGCCCAGCCCGAGGTCCACTTCTCGTGGAAACCCCACATGCCCCCCACGGCTGGTCACGGTACGGCGAAGCCGCTGGGCATTGTGCAGCCAGGGCTGCACCGTGTCGATCAAAACCATGGGATCGTGCTCGGAGGCGACGAACAAGGTGGGAATACGAATGTCGTCCAGCACTCGGCACGCGCTGGTTCGCCACCAGTAGTCCTCGGCGCCGGCAAAGCCGTGGCGAGGTGCGATGACCTCGTCGTCCCAGCGTTCGATGGTGTCGATTCGCAGTGCTTCGCTCAACGGTAGAGGCACGGAGCGGCGCAGCGATACGTGACGATAGATCTCCTTGAGTGCCTTCAACACATGGCGGCGGTAGAAAGCGCCTCGAGGCTGGTCGATGGAGCGGGCGCTCCTTTTGAGATCGATCGGAGCGCACACGACCGCGGCCGCCTGGACTCTGGGATCAGGGGCGGCGGCCAGATACCGAAGTATCATGTTGCCGCCCAAGGAGTAGCCCAACAACAGGATTCGTTCGTACGCCCGCAGGGCCGGACTGGACAGGGCCGCGTCCAAATCCGCGATCAGCCCCGCGTGATAGTAATCCGCTCCGCTTCGGTCTGCGCCTCTCAGATTGAGTCTCAGGTTGTCGATCCCTGCGCGCGCAGCCGCAGCTGCCGCGTTGAGCGCGTAGTAGCTGGTGGCGCTTCCCCCGAGGCCATGGACGACGACCACGAGAGTGCGCGATCCGAAACCTCGCGACAGACGGCCGCTCAATTGGATCTTGCCCACCACCTCGTCGTCGACGTTGGTTTCCCAGGGCTGCCACTCCGGAACTTCAGGCGGGAGCAGGTTGTAGCGAAGATACGGGCCGAGGGTCCAAAAGTGCCCTCTCCAATTCATGAATCATTGGGATCGAGCGTGCTGACGGCCGGAGCCTGTTTGGCAGACTGATGCCACGCGTAGAAAGGAGGGCGATCCTTGCACATCGGCCTGTCGTCGTCGGCACAATAGATGCGAACGTGAAAGTGGCTGCGGTGCGGCGCGCCATGGCTAGGCTGCGTGATCACGCGCCGGGCGCGCATGAGCACCTCGGGATTGGCGTGCTCCTTGAGCGCTTGCCGGATCAAAACCCGTTTGATGGCATTGGACACGAAGATGTGCTGCACGTCGGTAGTCGGCTGGCTCAGCAGCGACTCGACCAGCGCCCAGTTGCGCGCGGCGTCGAACTTGTAGAGCTGGCCCCACTGCTTGCCCATGCCCTGATTGTTCATCCGAACGAAGAGGTGCGCATTGAGCGGCGTCGATCGACGGTCGAGCAGGTAGAAGCCGAGGTCGACGTCGCGCCCGCTTTGGTGAGACACGTGGGGGCGGAACCGGCCGCCACCCGGGCGCGAGAGATCCCCGACCGTGAGTTGCGAGCGCGGATAACGGAACGCGACGTCCTGCGCGGCGCGCGAGATCAGCCGCACCAGCTCACCGGTGCCGAAGCGAGAGTCGAGCGAGCCTTCCTTGACACGCATGTCGCGGTCGTCGTTGATTCGCGTTCCAAATCGAAGCAGACCTCGGTTCGGATATCCAACCGACACGCTGGGCGCCGGCTCCAAGTCCGAGGGCGCCACGGTGCGGGGCATTCTCGAGATTTTGTCAAGATCCTCGTCGGTGGGCTCGGCGTGATTTTCGGCGTGCTGCGCTTCCCGCAGGACCGGGTCGGCGGTCATGGGCAACTCGGCAGAGGCGCTCGTTCCAAATGAGCCCGAAAGCCAGACCAACGAGGTGGCCGCAAGGGCACAAAGCCACGGCACCAGCCGGGTTCGTCTGTTCGCGTATGTCTCCTCGTTCCCCATGAGCGTCGGGCCAAGTGTGGCCTGAATACCCTCCAATGCCAGTTTGGGGCCTAGAAAACCCCGTTGCCAAGGCTGAGAAACCGTTCAGCCAACGTTTTCGAGGGTTTCACCCCTGACAAACGCGGCTTTTTCTCACACTCGAGACGCTAAATCAACAGGGTGAAATCTCTTTATCTCGTGCTTTGTCCGGAGGCAGATCACCCGCCGGGGCGAGCTCCACCCCAGAGAGGTGGCGCAAAAAGAGCCACCAAATCACACCGATGCCCCAGACCAGGCCGACCACCACGCCCCCGTCGATGATGCCGCGCCAGGGCTGAGGCAGCGTCCGGACCCACCAGATGACCAAAATCAGGACGCCGATGAAGCTCCAACTGACGGTCATCTGACGTCGAGTCGAATGGAAGAGGCTCATGCAAAAGGGCAATGCCAAGACCACCCACAAAGGCCGCGGGTTGCGCCCCAAATAGATGGCCCGGGACACCACGCGGGGGCAAAACTTGAGTTGGAACGCCCGATAGCCTTCGAGGTACGCATTGGCTACGACCCAGCCGACATAGAGGGCTTGCTGCCCGACGTTCATCGAACCCTCGGCCCAAGGCTCGATCGCAATCGGTGTCAACCGCCACACCGCTCGGCCCAGCAGCAGAGACACCCATGTGACGCCCCAAGCAGCAACCAGCTTCTCGACCCAGGGGCGCATGACCGCGGCGACGTTAGCAGTCTCACAACGGTTGTCGACTTGCTCGAGGGTTGCTCCCACCGCCATGCTCTGAAGAGCACAGGACGACGCTCTTGGACGACGCGATGGATGAAATGGAGATCGAGGAGTCAGGCGCCAAGCCACGGCGTCCCGGCCTCCCGGTCGAGCCCCGACGCCTGCTCTGGATCCTGTCGGAGCATCGTGCATTGCTGCTGCGTGCGTTCCTAGCGGCCACGCTCGTCGCCTTGGTTGCGTCGTTCTTCGTGCCCAAGCGCTATGAATCCTCGGCACAGCTCTTGTACGAGGGGATTCCACTGCTCGATCCAGGTGAAAAGAAACGGTCGCCCGATGCCTTCGTGCAGGCGGCTACTGCGCCGAGTCGGCTTCGGGAGGTGCGAGACCGCTTGGGATGGAACGTTCGTCTCAAAGATCTCGGCGACCAGGTTCAAGTCCGGCTCGACCCAGGAGCCTCGATGCGTATCGTGGGTGAAGCGAAATCGGCGGAGGATGCGCTCGCTTTGACCCATGCCGTGGTCGACGTGTTTCTGTCGGCCCAGCAAAGTTTCAACAAGAAACGACTCGAGCGTTTGCGAGCCGAAAACGAGTCCGCGCTCGAGCATGCCAACCAGCGCCGCGAACGCGCGCTTCAGGGCTACGAAGCGTTCCGAAAAAAGAGCGGCAAGTCCAACGTGCTCGAGGAGCAGAAGGATCTCTTGGCGCGCTCCACGAACTTGCGTGCGCAGGTCGAGGAAGCGTCGGTGGAGGCGGCCGCGCAAAAGGCGCGCATCGAGGAGCTCGAACAGTCGCGGCGTGATCTGCCGCGGCAGATCGTCTCGAGCGCCAAGGTGGGCTCACCCGTCGATAGCCCGCTAGCGAAGGCGCGTGCGGAGCTCGCCGAGGCCCGTGCCTCACTGAGCGAGCAGCACCCCAAGGTCCAGGCGCTCAAGCAACGGGTGGCAAGCCTTCAGGCCCAACGAGGCTCTCAGCGATCGGAGGTCGGCGAGCAGACGCTCGTGGCCAACCCGGCCCGATCGTCGGTCGATCAGCAGATCGCTAGCGCAAAGGCGGCTCTCGCTGCGGCCCAAGAGCGCGAATCTGCGCTTCGTGTCCTGCTCGCCTCCGTCAAGAAGGAAGCGGAGGCCTTGGCGCCGGAGGAAGGCGAGGCGCGGCAGGTGCTTCGAGAGCTGGAGGTGGCGGACGAGCGCCTGGAGGAGCTGCATCAAGAGGCGGCTGCGATTCGCGATGCTTCGGTCGGTCCGCTCACGGGGTTTCGGGTGCTTTCCGTGCCCATGCTGCCCGAAGAGTCGAAGCGTTCCAAAGCGTACGTCCTAGGCCTGCTGGCGTTGCCGGTGGTGACGGTCTTGATCTTGGCGTTGGCCATCCTCGGACGCCGTCTTCGTACCCTCACCGTCGAGGCACCACGGGAGGTGGCCTGGTGGGGCAACGGCCCGGTGCTGGGCACCAGCGTTTGGCCGCGTGATCCGGGAGCCCTCGGCTCGTTCGTCGACGAGCTGGAAGACCAAGGAATGTATGGCGCCGGACGAACGCTCGTGGTTCCTGCCACCGAGACCGAAAGGGAAATCGCCTGCTCGTTTGCCATGCGCCTCGCGGAGGCGCCTTGGTTGGCAGCTGCAATTCTCGATGTGGACGGCTCCAGGGGCGGCGACGACCCTTTCGGTCCTCTGGTGACACCGGCACCCCACGGCGTGTCGCCGTCGAGCCCGCCTCCGCCGTCGGAGCGGCCGCGTAGGCTTTCCGCGCAGGGTACCCCGTCGGTGGTGCGTGGACGCGTCGTGACTACGCCTCCTTCTCGGCCGCCTCGAAGCCAGACCGTGATCGGACTTCCCGCCGTGAAGTCCGAGTCGCCTGTCTCCGACTCGCCTCCAGACGCGACGACGACAACCGAGGGCCCGTCAGCGCCTCCCCGGCATTCCGCGGGGCCCGAGCCGTTCAAGCGCAAGCGCAATGCGCGCGCGACCATCCGAATGGTCGTGCCTGCAAACGAAGGCAGCTCCCTTGCCGCGGAGTCGATTCCGGGCCCGACCGCCACCGAGGCGGAGGCTTTTCTTCTGACTCGGCCGGTCCCCGTGGCCTCCGACCCGAGCTCGCCGCGCTCGGAGCCGGAGCACCCGAACCCCTCGCCCCAAGCCGAGTCGCGGCAAGCCACGACCTCGACCGCGGTCATGCGTGCCGCGATGCGACTCCTCGGAGACGAGGGGGACGACCTCACCGAGGTGCGGCGTTCTCAGCCGCCCACGAAATGGTCCTACGGACAAGTTCGAGGCGTGGCCCTCGCGTGGAATGGACCCCTCAGCGGCCCGGTCATTCGGCGCGCCGCTCGCCTCGCCCATCGTGTCATGGTCGTCGTCTCTTCGGGCATGAGCGGCCTCGATCTCGCACGCGTGCGGACGCGTCTGGGCCGCGAGGATGGGGTAGGCTACGTCCTGGTGAACGTCTCGGACGCCTATGTCGACCTCGAGGACCGAGTGGGCCCAGTCGAGGCTTTTTGGCAGGCGTCGCTGCAAGAAGGGCAACCGCCGCACTCTGGGTTTCGCTAGACGCGCGTTGCGGTCGCAATCGCTCTAGTCTATTTAGCTCTCGCTGTGTCCGACACCGAGGAACCACTCAACGTTTTTCCACCGGTCACCAAGGCCGATTGGATCGCGAAGGTGGAGGCGGACCTCAAGGGCCAACCCTTCGCCAAATTGCGGTCCACCATTGCAGGCGGTCTGGTGCGCGAGCCGCTCTACACGGCCGAGGACGTCACGGACGTCCAGCCAGCGGGGCTGCCGGGGCTCTATCCGTTCGTCCGCGGCGCGTCGCCAGTGGGCGGTTGGAAGCTTCAACAAGTGTACGACGATCCTCGACCGAGGGTCTGCAAGGAGCAAATCCGCCGCGATTTGGAGCGCGGCGCCGAAGGCCTTTGGCTGCGACTGGGTCCACGGCGGGGCTGCCGCGTCTTGACCATCGCGGAGCTCGATGATCTCCTTGGCGCCGTCGACCTCGCCCGCTCTCCCGTTGGCCTCGACGGAGGCGCCGATGCGCTCGCAGTGGCCGCTGGTTTCCTTGCAGTTGCCCGCCGTCGAGACGTCGCGCACGAAGCGCTTTCGGGCAGCCTCGGGTTCGATCCCATCGCGCTGCTCGCGGGCGAGGGACGGATCGAAGGAGGCCTCGCCGCGCGCTTCGCCGAGCTTCAGGATTTGGCGAGTTGGTGCGCTACGCACGCCCCGCGCTTGCGGGCAGCGCACGTCGACGGCGCCCCTTACGCGAGGGGCGGTGCAAGTGCAATGCAAGAGGTCAGCTACACGATCGCAACCGGCATCGAGTACCTCCGTCGGCTGGGCGACGCGGGTCTGGCAATCGACGAGGCGGCGCGGCAGATCGGCTTTAGCTACGACGTGTCAGGCGACTTCTTCCTGCAAGTGGCGAAGCTGCGTGCAGCGCGAGGGCTGTGGGCCAAGGTCGTCGTCCAGGCCGGTGGCGAGCCCGCTGCCGCGGGGATGCAAATGCACTGCACCACGTCGCGCTTCACCAAGACGAAGCGTGATCCCTGGGTGAACATGCTCCGTGCCACGGCCGAATGCGCCGCGGCCGTGCTTGGAGGCGCTCAAACCATTGCGACGCTTCCGTTCGATTGCATCATCGGACCGCCTAGCGAGCTGGCCCAACGCGTCGCGCGCAACACCCAGATCGTGTTGCGCGAGGAGTCTCATCTCGATGCTGTCGCGGATCCGGCCGGTGGCAGTTGGTTCGTCGAACGCCTCACCGAGGAGCTTGCGCGTGCAGCGTGGGAGGAAGTGCGCTCGATCGAAGCGGCTGGCGGAATCGTCAAGGCGCTGGGATCGGGTCGCATCGTGGACGGCATCGGTGAAGTGGCCCGAACCCGCCATCGAGAGGTGGCCACGCGCAAGGCTCCCATCGTCGGCGTGAGTGACTTTCCCAACCTTCACGAGCCGCGGGTCGAGCGGGAGCCTGCGAGTAGTGAAGAGGTTCGGCGCCAGGTCGAATCTTCGTTGAACTCGCTTGATCCTTCCGCCCATCGGGAGAATCTTCTGTCCCTCGCCCGACTGGTCAAAGACGAGCAGCGCAATCTCGGGGCCCTTTGCGAAGCGTGCATCACCGCCGCGACTGGTGGCGCCGACATCTACAGCATGGCCACCGTTCTGCAGCATGGTCAGCCGGACTTTCACCTGGAGCCGATCGCTTCGTGGAGAGCGTCCGAGCCCTGGGAAAAGTTACGGGAGCGGGCCGACCGGGCGTCGGAACGGCCTCGTGCCTTCTTGGCGAATTGGGGCCCGCCCGCCTCTCACAACGCTCGGTCGACCTGGGCGCGCAACCTGCTTGCCGCGGCCGGGATCGAGAGTCTCGGCAACGACGGATTCGGCGACATCGCCGCACTGGCACGAGCGTGGAAAGAGTCCTCGACGCCCATCGCCATCATTTGCGGTAGTGACCGAGACTACGAAGCGATGCTCGATGAAGCGGTCGCCGCGCTCAAAGCGGCTGGTTGCCCCCTTCTTCTGGTAGCGGGGCGCCCGGGGGAGCGAGAGGCGCTGCTTCGCGAAGCGGGTGTCAGCGATTTCGTGTTCGTCGGCGCCGACGTCCTCGACGTGATGACTCGAACCCTCGATTCGATTGGGGTGCCGCGATGACTCGATTGCCCGACTTCAGTCAGGTCCCCTTCGACGAGCTCGGCCAGGGCTACCCATCTTCGATGGACGACTGGCGAGCCGTCGCGGGCAATCGGGCGGCCGGTGCATGGAAAACCCCGGAAGGTATCGAGGTCGAACGGCTCTACACGAGCGCGGATCTCGAGCCCGTGACCCATCTGCAGACGATGCCCGGGCTTCCGCCGTTCCTCCGCGGCCCCTACTCGACGATGTACGTGCAGCGGCCTTGGACGATTCGTCAGTATTCGGGATTTTCGACCGCAGAAGAAAGCAACGCGTTTTATCGCCGAAATTTGGCAGCCGGGCAAAAAGGCCTCTCCATCGCGTTCGACCTCGCAACGCATCGCGGTTACGACTCCGACCATCCTCGAGTCGCAGGCGATGTCGGCATGGCGGGGGTCGCCATCGATTCGATCAAAGACATGCGAATTTTGTTCGATGGAATCCCGCTCGATCAGATGAGCGTCTCCATGACCATGAACGGTGCCGTCTTGCCGATTCTCGCGCTCTACGTGGTCGCAGCCGAGGAACAGGGGGTCGACCCCAAGCAGCTCACCGGTACCATTCAGAACGACATCCTGAAAGAGTTCATGGTCCGCAACACGTACATCTATCCGCCATCGCCTTCGATGCGGATCGTGGCGGACATTTTCAAGTACACCGCGGCCCACATGCCCCGCTTCAACAGCATCAGCGTGAGTGGCTATCACATGCAGGAAGCGGGAGCGACACAGGATCTAGAGCTCGGGTACACCTTGGCAGACGGACTCGAGTACGTGCGAACCGGGCTCGCGGCAGGTCTGGGGATCGACGAATTCGCCCCGCGCATCAGCTTCTTTTGGGCAGTGGGAACCAATTTCTTCATGGAGGTGGCCAAGCTGCGCGCAGGGCGTTTGCTGTGGGCGAAGTTGATCGAGCAGTTCCATCCGAAGAACCCCAAGAGCCTCGCGCTTCGGACGCATTGCCAGACCTCGGGTTGGAGCCTGACCGCGCAGGACGTGTACAACAACGTCGTCCGAACGTGTATCGAGGCGATGGCGGCCACACAAGGTCATACCCAAAGCCTGCATACCAACTCCCTCGACGAGGCGATTGCGTTGCCCACCGACTTCAGCGCGAGGATTGCCCGCAACACACAGCTTTACTTGCAGTTGGAGAGCGGCACCACCAAGGTCATCGACCCCTGGGGTGGCAGTTATTACGTAGAGCGGCTCACGCACGAGCTGGCTCTCGAGGCTTGGAGTCACATCAAAGAGGTCGAAGAGCTCGGGGGCATGACCAAGGCGATCGAGGCTGGGCTCCCCAAGCTACGCATCGAAGAAGCTGCCGCACGAACACAAGCTCGAATCGATTCAGGTCACCAGACCATCGTCGGAGTCAACAAGTACCGCCTCGACAAAGAAGATCCCATCGAGGTGCTCAAGGTCGACAATTCGGCCGTCAGGGACGCGCAGATCGCTCGCCTTCGAGAGCTCCGCCAAGAGCGAGACGAAGCAGCTCTGAAGCCGAAACTTGAGGCGCTGACCAAGAGCGCCGAAACTGGGGGGGGAAACCTTCTCGAGCTGGCCATCGATGCGGCCAGGCATCGGGCCACCGTGGGAGAGATAAGTGACGCGCTGGAACGCGTATGGGGCCGTTACCAGGCGACGATTCGGAGTATCGAAGGCGTGTATCGAAACGAAGTAGGCAAAGACTCGGAAGCGATCGATCGGGTGCGATCCCGAAGCGCTGCGTTCATGAAAGCGCACGGACGCCGTCCTCGGATTCTCGTCGCCAAGATGGGGCAGGACGGCCATGACCGAGGCCAGAAGGTGATTGCGACCGCGTTTGCCGATCTCGGCTTCGACGTCGATATCGGGCCACTTTTCCAGACCCCAGAAGAGAGCGCGAAACAGGCTGTCGAAAACGACGTCCACATCGTGGGCGCGAGCTCACTTGCAGCGGGCCATTTGACGCTCGTTCCTCAGCTCAAGCGGGCGCTACACGATCTGGGTCGCGACGACATTCTCGTCGTCGTGGGAGGAGTCATCCCTCCGGAGGATTACGACGCGCTACGTGAGGCCGGTGCGGTGGCGATCTTCGGCCCGGGCACGGTCATCGCGGACGCGGCGATCGAGCTGCTCGATCGGCTCGATGCTCAACTCGGGGAGTCGTGAAGCCCCTCGACGTACCAGCCTACGTCGATGGGGTGCGCCGCGGTGACCGGGCGGTGCTGGCCCGGGCCATCACCTTGGTGGAGAGCGAGCAGCCAAGCCACGCCGAACGAGCCCAGGAGGTGCTCGAGGCCTTGCTTCCAGACACCGGCGGCGCTTGCCGCGTGGGGATCAGTGGGGTTCCCGGCGCCGGAAAGAGCACTTTCATCGATGCGCTCGGAACGATGCTGACGGCACAAGGCAGACGGGTGGCCGTGCTAGCCGTGGATCCGACCAGCAGTGTGAGTGGCGGAAGCATCCTCGGGGACAAGACCCGCATGGCCAAGCTCAGTGGGGATCCGAACGCCTACATTCGTCCGTCGCCGACCAGTGGAACCCTCGGCGGTGTCGCCCGCAAGACCCGCGAGTCGATTCTCTTGTGCGAAGCGGCCGGCTTCGACACCGTGCTGGTGGAAACGGTCGGTGTGGGGCAATCCGAGACGATCGTGGCCGGGATGGTCGACTACTTTTTGGTGCTCCTGATCGCGGGGGCGGGCGACGAGCTACAGGGCATCAAGCGCGGCATTCTCGAGGTGGCGGACATGCTGGCCATCAACAAAGCCGACGGGGACAATCGCCAACGCGCCATCCGTGCCCAGGCCTCCTATCAGAATGCGCTGCGCTTGATGCGACCCGGCCGGGTGCCACCGGTCGTCACGTGCAGCGCCCTCGAAAAGCGCGGCCTCAAGGAGCTCTGGGGGCTCGTCATCGAGAGTTGGCGCGGTCAGCAGGCCTCTGGCGAGCTCCAACGAAAGCGGCAGATCCAGCAGGTGCGCTGGATGTGGGACATGGTGGAGGATGGGCTTCGGCGCGCGCTCCGCGCCGACCCGGAGCTCGCGGATCTCGTGGCCCAGCTCGAGGAGGCAGTCGCCCACGAGAAGACGACGCCAAGCGCGGCCGCGCTCGAGGTCCTGCATCGGTTTGCCGAACGCGCTCCGGAAGCGATCAGGCCCGGCTGAGCTCGTCGACGGAATCGGTCTTCTTGCGCGACTTGCTCGCCGGTTGCGGTATCGGACCGAGGAGCTCTGCCATCCATCGCAGGTCGTCGCTGTAGGCCAGCGCATGCTTGATCACCATGGTGAGCGGAGCCGAGACGAGCGCGCCCACCGGGCCGAGCAACCAGCCCCATACGACCATCGATACCAGTACCACCATCGCCGACAGGCCGAGGGCATCGCCCATGACTCTCGGCTCGATCGCCCCGATGGCCAGGTTGATGCCACCGTATCCGGCGGCCACGACGACGGCATGGCCGGGGCCGAACTGAATCAGAGCCAACAGGATGGCCGGAACCGCGGCAATCATCTGACCGACGTTGGGGATGTAGTTCAGAAGGTACGCGAGCAGTCCCCACAAAATGGGTACGTCCACGTCGCACCACCAACACCACACGAATACCAGAACTCCAGTCAGCAAGCTGAGAATCGTCTTGGCCACCAAGTACGTATTCACCTCACGAGCGGCACCTGACAGCTCTTTGATCTGTGCAGGCGTCGCGATCCTCGCGAGCTTCTCGCGGACACCCGTGGCCTCGAAAAGCATGAAGGCGACGATCAACAGCACCAGGACCATCTGAGAGACGAAGGAAGCCGCATATTGCGCCATGCTGGTAGCAAAATTCACCATCCACGCGGGCTTCGAGAGGTCGTACAGCGATTCAAGGTGAACGCCGTATCCCGCGAGCCACACCTCGAGCTCGGCCAGTTGCCGCGTCAGGACGGCGGCATAGATCGGAACGCGCTCGGTAAACGTCGTGACTGCTGCGGCCAGGGGGAAACCAAGAGCAGCGCCTGCGGCGATGTCGAGAAAAAGCCCGGATAACACTGCGAGCAGACGCGTGATGCCCCGGTCACACAACCACATCACGATGGGGGCGGTCACGATTGCGATGAAGGAAGCCACCAGCAGTGGCACCAAAACAGGCGCAGCGAGCTTGATGCCAGCCCCAATCACCACGATCGAGCCGGTCATCAAAACGATTCGTCCGCCTTTGGGAACGGCCATTGCGACAATGTAGCGCGGATGACTACGGCAAGCGATCGAGAAGCTCGAGAGCGTTTCCTTCTACCCGTAGCACGGCCGTTCCGTCGATGATCGAACGCAACTCGCCACCGACCAGGGCGTTTCGCCAGCCAGTCGAGAGACGAGACGGCTCGCCCAAGACCAAGGACGCCACGTCATCGCGTGTGCCCAGAACGCTCGGGTCCAAGTCCTCCATGGCGGCGCGTTGGCCGAGCCATGCCAAGCAGAGCGAGACCACGCCCTCGACGTTGGCCCTGGGCTCGGGTGGCTTGGGGGGCAGGCGAAGGGCGCTCTTGGGGAGCTCGACCCCGCGCTCGATGGCGGCCAGCAGCTCGTCAGCGTGCTTGAGATGACGCGGGTCGAGGCCACGTACGCCGCGAAGCTGCTGCGCACGCTTCGGGGGCCTTTGGGCGAGCGCCATCAGCGCCATGTCGGAAAGAACGGAGCGGGGTGGGCGATTGAGTTGTTTCGCGGTCTGGTCCCGCCAGATGGCCAGCTCCTGGGCAACCCCACGCGCCTTGCCGCCGAGCTTGGTCTTGCCCCGCAACTTCCACCAAAGCGTCTCGGGGTCTGGAGGCGTGCGGTCCTTGGACCGGAGCCGTTCGATCTCCTCTTCGGCCCAGTGCAGCCGGCCCCGTTTCTCGAGTGCCTCCGAAAGGGCGTCTCGCAGGTCGAGCAAGTGAGCGACGTCCGAGGCGGCATACCGAAGGTCCGACTGGGGAAGGGGACGGCGAATCCAGTCGGTGAGCTGCGCGCTCTTGTCGAGTGACACTCCGAGAACGCCCTCGACGAGCCTTCCCAGCGAGGTCGTGCGGTAACCGCAGAAAAGAGCCGCAACTTGGGTGTCGAAGATCCGTCGTGGCACCGCGTCACACGCCAGCTCGAGAATTTCGAGATCCTGGGAGCCCGCATGCATGACGCAGACCGATTCACGCGCAAAAATCGTGCGGATCGGTCGCAAGTCCACCGCTAGCGCGTCGACGAGCGTAATCCGATGCCGTGTTGCCAGCTGCACCAAAGCCAGTCGAGGTAGGTACGTTCGCTCCCGATGAAACTCGGTATCCAACGCGTAGGCGTCTGCACGTTGGAGCTGGTCCAAGACCCCCTCGAAGTCGTGCTGATTTGCGATCCAATCGAAGTCCGTCATGGGCAGTAGAGGCGACCGGGGTGCGGTTTGTCCATCCATCGTTTTCGGATATCTAGCCAGCGCTGGACCTCGGGATCCATGGGGCCGGCCGACTTGCGGGCTTCGTCCGCAGTCACGATCTTGGCGCGCGCGTTCGGCCTGGTGGGCGCGAGCGGCCGGGGCGTCACACCGGCCTGCTCGAGCCGTTCGAGATGCCAGGGGTACATGGGGGCGGAGTCGCGGCAGCCCTGCACGATGTCGTCGGGCGCGCAGAAAAACCGGAAGTGAAAATGATCATCGTGTGGGTAGGACGGTTGGCAAGTCATGTCTTCGAAGCGCTGGATCGTGCTCCTGGAGACTCCCTGCGCCCGCGCGTGCTCGAGCAAGAGAGCTCTGAGGTGCTCGGCGATGAGGATCTGTTGCAGTTGGGCTTGCTCGTCCTCGATCAGCGCTTGCACGAAAAGCCAGGTGCGAGCGAGGTCGAGCGTCAGCGGGACGTCGTCGGACGGATCGGCGAGATCCCGAAAGTCCACCCCGGCGCCAGAGGGGTCGAAAAATGCACCCACGCTCTCGATCGGTCTTCCGTCAGGCCCGAGCTGATAGAAGAAAACATCGACGTCGCGGCCGCTTTGATGCGACCGGTGATGGGGCATGGGTCCGCCACCGGCATAGCTCAGGTCGTTGATGGTGACCGGAAGCCCGCCGAGGTCGCGTTCGACGCGGGCCCCGGCTTCGACCAGGGCTCGTACCACCTCGACCGTGCCATAGCGGGCTGCTGAATCCCGTTTGGGATTGAAGCGACTTCCCGATGCGGTGAGAGGCAGCGGCACGCCGTCCCGAAGGGCGCCGTCATTGGGGTTTCTGAGAGAAGTGGAATCGTATGCGGTCCAATCGGTGGTTGAAACCGTCACCGCGGCCGCCTTCTGCGGGGTGGATCGAACGGCCCGCTCGGCGGAGGTACGAGGCTCCGAGACGGGTTGGGCCGTCGCGGTGCACCCTGCGGCAATCATCCCCCACAAGGCAATCACCGCTCGGGTCGGTGCCTGCATGACCTTTGGGTTCGTCGAGACGGCGAAAGCCGAATGCGTGGAGTTTGCATCGTTTGGGCGTCAGTATAGCCGAGGTTCTGCAGGGCGCCGTTTTCTCGCGTTTGCACGCGGAGATGCAATTCCGCATGCTTTCGCAGTGCGCGACGCGGTGCAACGAGTCATCGATGACATTCTCACTCCTTTGCTCGAAAAGGATGGCAGCGGCATCGAGCTACTCGAAGCCACCGCAGACCAGGTCGTCGTTCGCGTTGCGGGTCGCGCCGCATTCGGGGTTGGGGCGGAATACGTTCGAACGGGCGTGATCGAGCCTGCATTACGAAAGGTCGTGGGTGACCAGTGCCACATCCGAATCGACAAGGCGGTGCCGACCGCAAGGCGACGTGCATGACGGTCCATGACTTGGATCGCACGCGTGATCCGCGCGACCCCACCTCACACGACGTCTTCTTTCGAGCAGAGCCCGACTAGCGGCCCTTGAAACGGCCTTCGCGGCGCTCGACGAACGATTGAACGCCCTCGGCCGCGTCCTCGGTGTCCATGAGCTCCCGTGCAATTACCAGCAACTCTCGGGTTGCCGCGGCAGGGCCTTCGTACTGAGCCGTGCGAGCGGAACGAATCGTGGCTTGCACGCCCAGTGGCGCGCGCTTGGCGACTGTATGTGCGATTTCGATTGCCATCTCGTGCAGCTGCTCGCGTGCGACGATCTGCTGGACGAGCCCGATGCGCAGGGCCTCTTGCGCATCGAACCGGTCTCCGGTGAGCAACCACCGCATGGCGTTGCCCCAGCCCGCGACCTGCGGGAGACGAATGGTGGCCCCGCCAAACGGGAAAATCCCGCGGTTGATCTCGATCTGGCCAAAACGCGTTTCCTCCGCGGCCAGCCGAATGTCTGCGGCCAGCAAGAGCTCGATCCCGATGGTGAGACACCACCCTTGCACGGCCATCACGAGGGGCTTTTTGCGTTTGGGCTCGCCGAGGCTCAGGGGGTCGACCGAGCCCTCCGGAAACAAAGGCGCGCCGGACTTCACCGCAGGACCCACCTCTGCCAGATCCAAGCCTGCGGTGAAGTCATCCCCGTTGGCATAAAGCACGGCGCACCATAGCGATGCATCCGATTCGTAATCCGTGACCGCCTCGGCGAGCTCGCGGAGCATACGAAGGTCGAAGGCGTTTTTCTTGTCGGCGCGATCGAGGACGATGTGAAACACTCGTCCTTCCCGCTGCGTCGTCACACGGGGTTTTTGCTCGGTCATGGGGCGCGATCGTAATGGACCGCCGTCGCGTAGGCCAGCACCTCGACCGTGCCCATGCCTTCGCGGTCCACGGCGCTCGAAATGGTCGAGGTTTCGAGGCGGATATTGATATACGCATCCGCATCGGGGCACGATTCCTTCATTCGCAGAATCGCCTCGCGCCGCGCCCGTTCGATCACGGTGGAATAGGAACGGACCTCTCCGCCCACGAGCATCTTGAAACCACCCACGAAGCGCTTGAAGTGATCGACCGAGACGACGACCGATGCGGAAGCCAGAACAGCCGATCGAACCGGTGCGGCCAGATGTTTCGACGAAAGGGCAGGTCGATCCCGAAAATGGGCTTCGCGTTCGGCCAAGCTCGCGTAGTGAGCGCGTTCCGCCCGGGCGCCCACCACCTTGGCAATGATGATGAGCGCGATCGGCACGAGGACCACGAGGACGAGCTCGAAGGCCATGCGGTGTCTCACTCCACCCAGACCGCGGTGCCGTACGCCAGGATCTCCGATGCCCCTTGTGCTACCGATGAAGTGGTGAAGCGTACGTTGATGACGGCGTTCGCACCGAGGCTTCGCGCCTGCTCGCTCATTCGCTCTGTCGCTTGGGCGCGGCTTTCCTGAAGCAACTCCGTGTATCCCTTCAGCTCGCCGCCCACGATGTTTTTCAGACCTGCTGCGAAATCACGTCCGAAGTGCTTGGCGCGAATGGTGCTTCCTTGCACCAAACCGTGATGACGCACGATCTGCTTTCCGGGCACACTGTCGATGTTGGTGAGAATCAAGACGACCTTCCTTGCTCGCTTTGTACCAGATGGCCTGCCGGGCCTCTAGATTCGGATGCGTCCCGCTTTGATGCGACGTCCCAGAAGAGTGGCAGAGATTTCCTCGCGCCGGTTCCACAAGAAGCGCCGCCCTTCGTGCTTTGCTAGATAGCGGAGCCCGCTTTGTGGGTCGAGATGGCTGGCTTCGAGCAAAGTCATGAGAGCCCATCGTTCGATGGCCGTGGTGTCGGGATCGACGATACCGAAGTGAGCTCCCGCGATGAACGTGTCGTCACCAAAGCGCTTGGCGAGCCAGATGCCCAGAGCCTGAGAGTGCGCTTCGATGTGCGGTGCTTCTGACGGGTGCGTTTCCTCGGCTGCTCGGCCCACCGCCAACCTCAGGTTTCGTCCGTGGTCCGTGACACGGACGATCAAATCCGGGACCATCAGCCGGCTCATTCGCAAGAACTGGCCATGAAGCGCGAGACAACGAGCGGAGGCTTGTGCGAGCAGGTCCTCCCATGGCACCGAGGGCCCGTAGTCGTGCGTTTCGAGCGCCCGCGGAGGTAGGGGGGGATCACGGCGGTGCACCGTCGCCAGGGTGGGAGCGCTCAGAATGGCGTCGTCTCCGATTCGGAGCACCAGGAAGCGTTCGTCTCGTCGTGCGAGATCTTCCAGATCGTCGAAGGAAAGCATGGATCCGTTTTGCTCGGCGCTTTCCGCCGTACGATAGTAGTGGCTCGAAGCGAAGGGAATGACACGCGTCGGCTCCATCACGTTCGCGGTGAGAACCAGCATTTCCAGAAGCTGCTTCTTTCGTGCTTGGTCATCCATCACATCGAAGAGCTTGCCTGCATGATTGTAATTGGTGAGCAGCAAGTCGATGGGACCGATGTGTTTGCAGAGGGAGCGAATCGCACGTGCCGGCAAGTTGCAGTCGTTGTAATTCAAAACGGACCACGAGTCAGAGACGATGTGCAACATGTTGTCGATTCCCGCGGTCGGGTACCGGCAGCACGTCGTCTGCGCGTTGAGCTCGAGTGTCTCTCGTTCGCCAATCGGACGCACCTGACGGAAGCCCAAGCTCGACATGCGTTCGACCATCGAAAAATTTGCCGAAACGTTGGCCAATACGATCATGTCGGGGTTCAGCTGGGCAAGCTTGGTGAGCGAAGGGCCATGTAGATGATCGCTGTGCCAATGCGAGATCCACAGGTGTGTGGCACTCGCAGCGACCTTGAAGGCATCCGGATTGTCGTAGCGCAAGCCCCAGCCGCCGGAGAAAGCCGTGCCTTCGAGCCATGGGTCGAAGAGCAAGCGAACACCGCCTATTTCGATCAGAGCGGAAGCGTGGTTTAGATAGTGGACGCGAATGGAAGACATCGTGTGGCTTTCGAGCTCGGTCGAGCGGGTTCGTATTCCTCAAGAAGAATTGGGCACTTTGAATCGGACGCCCTGTCCGTGGACTTCGATGACGCCGCGCGGAAAGCACTGCCGGGTGGGCAAGACGCGAAGGCTCATGGAACCCTCGACCTCGTCGACATCACAGGTCGTTTGTTTGCGTAGCTCGTCTCGCAGATCGGTAGAAGCGACGAGGCCGACGACGACGAAGTCATAGGAAAACGGCAGGTCGTGGATGGTGGGAGGGCCCGGTTGCAGCAGGGCCGGGCCGGGGATCGGAATCCAGTCGTCCTCGGTTGCAATGCCCATCGTGGTGTGGTCGAAAATCGGCCAGTATTCGGAGTGAACGATCATCGAATGAAGCCCGGGGCGTTGCACTGGAAGTTGCCGGCTGAGCGTGATGTCGACGAAGTCCGTCACATAGAGGACCTTGGCGCCAGGAGGGACTTGGCCGACGATACGATCGATGGCTGCGCCGTAGATCGCCTCTCTGCCCACGAGCTCCGGGATAGAGGGGATCTTGCCGATGGGAGCGCCCGTTGGGGCCGCCGGAAGCATGAGGATCGCGATCTCCGCCATCGCGCCGAGACCGAAACAAACGCGGCGTCGAATGGGAGCCTGGACTCCGCTTGCGGCCACGGCCGTCAGGGCCACCACGGGGGGCATGGCCCCCAGCAGATATCCCGGTTCGGAGCAAAAGAAGGCAAGATAGAACACCGCGCTCGGAAGCACGGCCCATAGCGCAATCGAGCGGGCTTGATCGTACGCTGGATCGGGCGGTCGCTCCGTCCCGACTCGGGCGATCATCACGACGGCTGCAGGGGCTACGAGCAGCACGAGCCATAGGAGTGTATTCAACACGCTATACAGCACGAAGCCGTCGAGAGATTCGGCGCTGAGCGGGCTGTTGACCCGGACGAAGACTTGCTGGACGAGCGCGTCGTTGGCAGCCTTCCATCGAAAGTAGCCTCCACTTGCGAGCAGGGTGGGCACGATCCAGGCCGCCGCGCCGACGATGCTCGCGATGCCCGCCGCTGCCAGGTGCGTGAAGCGCCGCCATCCGATCGCCCAAATGATGGGACCGATGCCGGCCACCACGAAGCTCGGCCGCAGCGAGCTGCCGAAGGCGAGCAGAACGCCGAGCCACGTCGCGGCAGCGGCGCTCGGGTCCTGACGATAGCGCACCACGGCCAGTAGTAGCAGCGCGGCCGCAAACGCTTCTGCCGTGTGCGTTTGGGCATCGACGGCATGGAACACCAAGAACGGGTGAAAGGCTCCAAGAGCGGCCGCGTATGCCCATGCCAAAGGGCTCTGGGGGCGGAGGACCCTCACCGCGGCGTAGAGGAGGGGAATCGTGGCCGTGGACAGCAAGCGGGCTGCGAGCTGGATGGCGTGGAGCGGCGCGCCTCCGATGATGGTGTGGAGCCCTCGCAGCATTCCGATGTAGACGAGGTAGCCAGGAGGATGGGGCGCGTGGTGCGCCACGTTGAACTCCTGCATTCCGTAAGCGAGGTTGATCGGATCGACGTCCAGCGCGATGTCGGAGCTGAGGAGGCTGCAAATCCAGTAGTGGGCGACGCATGCGGCCACCAGCACGACCAGCGATGCGTGCTGGGGAGTCAGCTCGGTGCCAGCTCTGCTGTCACGCTGCCCGTTCAAGCAATCCCCCTGCGGCGAGCATAGCCAGTTTGGCTTTCGATGGCACCTTTCGGGGCTCCGGAATCGTGCTATGAGCAGCGCCGTGAAACTCTGCGTCATCGGTACCGGGTACGTTGGCCTCGTTACGGGCGCCTGCTTTGCAGCGACCGGCCAGCGAGTGGTTTGCGTCGACAAAGACGCGTCGAAGATCGTTCGTCTTCAGCGATACGAGATCCCGATCTACGAGCCTGGGCTCGAAGACATCGTCCGAGAGAACGCGGGCGCAGGCCGCCTCGCCTTCACGACCGATCTCGCGGCTGCGGTTCGCGACGTCGATCTAGCATTCATTGCCGTGGGCACGCCCCCCACACTCGATGGCGAGGCCGATTTGAGCGCCGTCTTCGGAGTGGCGCAGGAGCTCGCGAAGCATGCGACTCACGATCTGGTCATCGTGATGAAGAGCACCGTCCCCGTGGGCACCAATGCGAAGGTTCAGCGGTTGGTGGAAGGTGCCAAGCACGACATCCAAGTCGCGTCCAACCCGGAGTTCCTCAAGGAAGGCGGGGCCATCAGCGATTTCATGTATCCCGACCGCATCGTCATCGGCGTGCGCCCCGGGCACGAGCGCGCACGACGGCTTCTCGATCGGGTCTATCACCCGCTCAATCTCTCCAGCACCAAGATCGTGTGGATGAACCCGGAGAGCGCAGAGCTCACGAAGTACGCCGCCAACACGATGCTAGCCATGAGAATCTCCTTCATGAACGAGCTTGCCGTGCTTTGCGAAGAGGTTGGCGCCGACGTGCAGAGCGTGCGCATGGGCGTGGGAAGCGACCCTCGCATCGGTCCGCAGTTCCTGCACGCCGGGCCTGGTTACGGCGGGTCTTGTTTCCCCAAAGACGTCAAAGCCTTGGTGGCTACGGCGCGCCGGCATGGCATCGAGCTGGAGCTCGCCGACGCCACCAATCGAGTCAACACGCGTCATCGAAGCTTCGTCGTGCGCAAGCTCAAGAAGCATTTCAACGGCGATTTGAAGGGAAAACGCGTGGCCATATGGGGCTTGGCATTCAAGCCCGGCACCGACGACGTACGCGAGTCGCCGTCCCTCACCACGATCGAATTCCTCTTGCACGAAGGATGCGAAGTCGTGGCCCACGACCCCGAGGCGATGAAGAACATCCAGGAAGCCTTTGGCGACAGCGTCACTTTGGTGGAGGACGCCTACGATGCGGTCGAGGATGCCGACGCCCTGCTGCTCCTCACCGAGTGGCGGGAATATCAGTATCCGGAGTTCGACCGCATTCGAGAGCTGATGCGCACCCCCGTGATCGTCGATGGGCGCAACATCTGGGTGACCTACAATCTCTCTGAGCAAGGGTTCGAGTACCAGGGCGTGGGCATCCTGTCCAGGCCAGCCTGACCGCGATGTGCGGGCGGTACACGCTGACCTGTCCGAACGAAGAGACTCTCGTCAGAGGCCTGCCTTTCGAAGAGCTCAGCGAAACGCGGATTCGATTCCGGCCGCGTTACAACATCGC